>DASZGQ010000018.1:0-12723 GCA_035938735.1 Methyloceanibacter sp. | reverse complement strand
AGGAGAAGATCGACATCACCGCGCTCGGCGAGCTCTACGAAGGGCGCGGCGACCACCTGCAGATCGAAACCGCGCCAGGCCCGGATGGATATGTCGGCCGCATGGCGGTGCAGGCGACGACCGCGGGCACCAATCCGGGCTGGCTCGTCTTCGCCCTCTCCAACCCGACCACGGAGCCGATCATGAGATGGCTGGTCGCGCCGCGCTATACGCTCGCCAATTCGCATGTGCTTTCACCTGAGCTCGATGCCGGCCGCATCGCCGCGATCACGCCGTCGCTTGGCTTTAGGCCAGAGCGCATGAAGAGCGATCGCGCCGATACGTTCCGCCTCAGTCTGGAACCCGGGCAGACCATCACCTTCGCTGCCGAGCTTAGCTCGGGACAAGTGCCCCGGCTGATGCTGTGGGACCCTGAGGTCTATCAAGCCAAGCAGCAGGACCGCACGTTGTTCAACGGCGTGCTGCTCGGCATCACCGGATTGCTCGCCATCTTCCTGACCGCGATCTTTGCCGCCAATCACAGGGCCATCTTCCCGGCGACCGCGCTCGTGGCCTGGGCGGTGCTTGCCTACTTCTGCGTGGATTTTGGATTTTGGAGCAAGCTGTTCCCGGTCGATGCGAACCACGTGGCGGTCTATCGCGCCGCCGCCGAGGCGGCTGTCGCGGCGAGCCTCGTGCTCTTTCTCTACGCCTTTCTGCGCATCGGGGTTTGGCATGGCTGGATTAAGACGCTGTTTTGGTGCTGGATTGCGGCCCAGTTCGGCCTTGTCCTCTTCGCCGTCGTTGACCCGCGTCTCGCCGCAGGCCTTGCCAGGGGCTCGCTCGTGGGCATCGCTGCCATCGGCACCTGCCTGATCGCCTACCTTGCTCTGCGCGGCCAAGACCGCGCGCTGCTGCTGATCCCGAGCTGGATGCTGCTCCTCGTCTGGCTGTTCGGCGCCGCCATGATCGTGCTCGGCAAGCTGTCAGGCGATATCGTCGTCTCAGGCCTCGCCGCAGGCCTCGTCCTTATTCTTGTGCTGCTCGGCTTCACCGTGACGCAATTCGCCTTCCGCTCCGTCGGCGGCCCGCTCCAACTCGGACCGGTGAGCCAAGTGCAGATCAAGTCGCTTGCCGTTGACGGTTCTGGCGCCGCCGTCTGGCAGTGGAACGCCGGCAAGGACCAAGTCACCGTCGACCAGGAGATCGAGGAGGCGCTGGGCACGCCTCCCGGCACGCTCGATACCACGGTCGAACGCTTCCTTCAGCACATGCACGGCGCCGATCGCGAGCGCTTCCGTTTGATGCTTTGGTCGCTGCAGGAAAATCAGGGCGGCGACCTGCAAACCGAATTTCGCTTGAAGCGTCAGGACGGCACCTATCTATGGTACGAGCTTCGCGCCCGCGCCGTGCCGAGCGACAATACTCGGCTGTTACGCTGCGTCGGGCTAATGCGCGACATCACGAGCCTCAAGCGCTCGCATGAACGGCTGATGCATGATGCCGTGCATGACAATTTGACCAGTCTGCCAAACCGCGAGCTGTTCGTGGACCGCCTGCAAGGAGCCATCACCCGCGCCCGCGAGGGGCAGGCGAACCGCCCCACGGTGATGCTCATCGACATTGATCGCTTCAAGAACGTCAACAAGAGCTTCGGCCTCGCTGTCGGCGACAGCATGCTCTTGACCCTTGGCCGCCGGCTCTCCCGCCATCTCAACCCGCAAGACACGCTTGCCCGTCTCGGCGGCGACCAGTTTGCCATCCTCGTAATCTCCGAGACCGACCCGCGCCAGGTTGCCACGCTCGCGGAGCGCGTGCGCCGCGCGCTGCGTACGCCGATGAAGATCGGCGGCAAGGAGATCGTGCTCACCGCCTCGATCGGCATCGTGGTCGATGACGGCGTACAGGCAACGGCGCAAGACCTGCTGCGTGAGGGCGAGATCGCCATGCTCCGGGCCAAGCGTGCCGGCGCCGACCGCATCGAGATTTTCAGCGCCTCCATGCGCGGCGAGGACGAGAGCAAGCTGCCGCTCGAAAGCGATCTCCGCAAGGCGCTCGAGAAGCGCCAGATCGCGGTCTTGTATCAGCCGATCACGCGCCTTGCCTCGAACCAGCTCGCCGGCTTCGAGGCGCTGCTTCGCTGGGATCATCCGACGCGCGGTCAGCTTAGTCCCGACGAGTTCGTGCCCATCGCCGAGGAGGCTGGGTTGATCGGCGAGCTCGGCAGCTACGTGCTGGGACAGGCTCTTGAGGAAGCGAGAAGCTGGCACAAGGTGCTGCCGCGCGAGCGTGATCCGCTCTTCGTCAGCGTCAACGTGTCAAGCCGTCAGCTCTTCCGCCAGGACCTGGTGCAGGAGATCAGGCTGATCCTCGCCAAGGAGGCGGTACCCAAGGGAACGCTCAAGCTCGAAATCACCGAGTCGCTCGTCATGGAGAACCCCGAGCGCGCCGTGGAGATCCTCTCCTTGCTCAAGACCTTCGGCGCGAGCCTCGCGCTCGACGATTTTGGTACCGGCTATTGCTCCTTGAGCTACCTGCACCGCTTCCCTTGCGACACCATCAAGGTCGACCGCTCGCTCGTCCGCGACTCTGGGCTCAACGGCTCCACGCCCGTGATCCTACGCTCGATCGTGGCACTCTCTCATGAGCTCGGCAAAGAAGTCGTGGCGGAAGGTGTGGAGACCGCGGAGGACGCTGCTTACTTGCGTTCGATCGGCTGCGAATACGCGCAAGGGTTCTATTATGGGGAGCCGATGTCGCCGAAGGAGGTCGCCGAGCTCTTGGGGGCGCTGGCGAGCCACCGCAAGCGGCAGCAGCGCGAGCGGTCTAGGGCAGCGGCAAGAGGAAATGTCGCGCCCGTCGCCAGGCCCATGGCGCAAGCCGCGCCGCCGCGGTCGAAGCCGGCAGCCTCAGGCATGTCCTGAATCGCTGACGAGGCGCCAAGGGTCGATGCCGATCTTGCAGAGTGCGCGGTTATATTTGCGGTCGACTTCCGGATCGAAGATCAGCTCGGGATCGGCCGCGCAATGCAGCCAGCCATTTGCCTGGATCTCGCTTTCGAGCTGGCCCGGCGCCCATCCGGCATAACCGAGCGCAAGCAGCGCCTTGTCTGGCCCGGTGCCCTTGGCGATATCGCGCAAGATATCGATGGTGGCGGTGAGGCACACGCCCTCGTCGATGGGGAGCGTGCTCTCCGCCTTGAAATAGTCGGCACTGTGCAGCACGAAGCCGCGGCCGGTTTCAACCGGCCCGCCGAGATGCACCGCCATGGCGCCAAGACCCATGGGCAGCCTGATGCGCTCCTTTGGTGGTACGATGTTGAGCTGCTCAAGGAGCTCGGTGAAGCTGATATTGGGCGCGCGATGGTTGATGATGATGCCCATGGCCCCATCGGCCGAATGGGCACACATATAGATCACGGCGCGGGCAAATCGCGGATCGCCCATCGCCGGCATGGCCAGGAGCAAGCTGCCGTCGAGATATCCGTCACGCTGGCGCTTCGGTGGTGTGGAACGCGGCATCGGACAAGACTACAGGCGAGGTCTGCCGGTTGTGAAGGGAAATTGGTCGAATAACCCGTTTGCAACCACTTTGGTCGCAAGGGTCACGAAAGAGTGACGTCATGGTGCTGAGTGTTGAGGTCGCGCGCCACAATCGTTGCCGCTAGAGTCGCGCCGGACCGTGACCCGAAAAGACATGATGATCGAATCCTTACCGACCCGGCTATTACTCCGCTTGCTCACGAGCAGTCTCGCCGTAACGCTGTGCCTCGCGCTTACCGACGCCTGCTTTGCCGCGCCGCTCGGCGAGTCGCAGTGGGTCAAGGAGAGCTATTCGAAGGTCCGGCTCGTTGGCGGCACCGTTGCCAACGCGGGCGAGGGTAAGGTTCTAGCCGGCGTACAGATTCTCCTCGATCCTGGCTGGAAAACTTATTGGCGTACTCCGGGCGACTCCGGCGTGCCGCCAAGCTTCGATTGGTCCGGATCGAAAAATTTGAAGGAGGCGCAAGTGCTCTATCCCGCGCCGCGCCGCTTCGCCGACGCGAGCGGCACGGCGATCGGTTATGAGGACGAGGTTGTGTTCCCGATCAAGATCACGCCGGAGCGCGCCAATGAGCCTATCGAGCTCAGGCTCAATGTAGATTACGGCTTGTGTAAGAACCTGTGCATTCCGAACACGGCGAGCCTCAGCATCGAGCTTCCACCGCAAATGGCGGTAGGGCAGCGGGACGGTCTCCTGCTGCAGCGCTTTGTCGACCTCGTGCCGAAGCCAGCCGAGGCGGACAAGCTGCCGTCACTCGGCGGCGTTGATGCGAAGCTCGATGGCGCGAAGCCAGAACTCATCATCGACGCGCACTTCCTGGACGGCGCCACCGGCACCGACCTCTTCATCGAGGCGCCGGGGGGCGCCTTCGTGCCGGTGCCGAAGCCTCTCGGCCCACTAGAAAACGGCAAGCAACGCTTTGTGGTGAGCTTCGCGTCGCCGGAAGAGGCGGCAGCGCTCAAGGGCAAGCCCCTGACGCTGACGCTTGTGTCGGAGGAAGGCGCCCGGGAGGCAAGCTGGACGCTGGAGTAGCGTCTGCGCCGGCGCGGTTAGCCCGCAGAAACCCGCCTTGGCCACCGCCGCTTAAGCCGGTATGGTCCCGCCTAAGCTAAGCGAGGCCCGGAGGTAACCATGACGATCGGAGTCGGAGACCGCCTTCCCGAAGGCACCTTCCGCGTGCTTGGGTCCGAGGGCATCGAGAAATTGACCACCTCGGATGTCTTTGCCGGCAAGAAGGTCGTACTGTTTGCTGTTCCCGGCGCCTTCACGCCGACCTGTCACCTCAAGCATCTTCCGGGGTTCATCGACAATGCCGATGCTTTCAAGAAGAAGGGCGTGCACACCGTGGCTTGCGTCGCAGTGAACGATCCATTCGTGCTCGATGCCTGGTCGAAGGCTGCCGGCGGCCGGGGCAAGGTACTGTTTCTTTCCGACGGCAATGGCGAGTTCACCAAGGCGATTGGGCTCGATTTCGACGGCAGCGGCATCGGGCTCGGCACCCGCTCCAAGCGTTACGCCATGCTGGTCGATGACGGCGTGGTGAAGGTGCTCAAGGTAGAGGATTCGCCCGGCGTCGCCGATGTGAGCACCGCCGAAAAGCTGCTCGCCAAGGTGTAGAGCGCCTACCCGACACGTCAGTCTTGTTTGTTAGCTTGACCGCACCAGATTTGCGGGCCACAGCTGCGTTCTCGTGCTACGGCACGCAATCCGTTGTATAGTTGAGAGCAAGGGACGGGGGACCTCGCCGTATGCAGGAGTGCATGCAACTCCAACAACGGAGGTTCCGTTATGAAAGTCCAAAGTGCAATGCATAAGGGCGTCGAGTGGGTCGGCCCCGACACGCCCGTCACCGAGCTGGCGAAACTGATGCGTCAGCACGATGTAGGCTCCATCCCGATTGGAGAGAACGACCGGCTTATCGGCATGGTGACCGACCGCGATATCGTCTGGAAAGGGTTGGCACAGAACGGCTTCGATATTCGCCGCGCGACGGCGCGCGACGTTATGACCGAGGGCATCCATTGCTGCCGGGAGGACGACGATCTCGCCAAGGCGGTGCGGCACATGGAGACCCTGAAGGTCCGCAGATTGCCGGTGATCAACAAGAGCAAGCGGATGGTCGGCATCCTCAGCCTGGGTGATATCAGCAATTCGGCGCCGACCGATCTCTTGTCCGAATGGGCCAAGAGCATTTCGGCCCATCACCACTGAAATATGTGCGACGTCATTCGCGCCGCGGGAGCCTTGGCTCCGCGAGCGCGGTGTCGTTGCGCGGGCCAGCTAGCGTCTCAGCCGTCAGTTTGACGACTCTCGCTTTCGCTCGGGAAGAAATGGAGCCATGCCCTCGCGCGCAAGCTGGTCGGCACGCTCGTTATCGTCATGGCCGTGATGGCCTTTGACCCAGTGCCAGCAGATGTGATGGGGCGCCGCGACCTTTTCCAGCTCCTGCCACAGCTCGATATTGCGTACTGGCTTGCGGTCCGCCGTGCGCCAGCCATTCCGCTTCCAGCCCTTGATCCAGTTGGTGATGCCGCCGCGGAGGTAATTTGAGTCGGTGTAGAGCTCGACCTCCGAAGGCGCCTTGAGCGCCTTGAGCGCTTTAATAGCTGCGGTCAGCTCCATGCGGTTGTTGGTGGTGAGTTGCTCGCCGCCCTTCAACTCCTTCCGGTGCGCGCCGGACTCGAAAATCGCGCCCCAGCCGCCTGGCCCCGGATTGCCGGAACAGGCGCCGTCGGTATGGATCACCACCTTGGGCTTCTCGCTCAACCCTCAATGCTCCCTAAGCCCATAGTCACGATAGGACTTAACCTTTCGGTGGAATCTGAGCTTGCGCAAATATTCGTTCGGGTCCTTGCGTTTGACCAGGGCCTCGCCGTCGGTGTTCAGCCAGTCATAGCTGCGGGTGAGCAGAAATCTTAGCGCCGCGCCGCGTGCCAGCATGGGCAGCGCCGCAAGTTCCGCCGCAGTCAAGGGCCGCACGCCCTGGTAGGACTGCAAGAACGCCCGCGCCTTGGTGATGTTGAAGCTTGCGTCCGACTCGAAGCACCAGGCATTGAGGCAGATGGCGATGTCGTAGGCGAGCATGTCGTTGCAAGCGAAGTAGAAGTCGATCAGGCCTGACACCTCTTGCCCGAGGAAGAACACGTTGTCGGGAAAGAGGTCGGCATGGATCACGCCCTCTGGTAGCCCGTTCGGCCAGGCATTTTCGAGATGGATAAACTCCTTGCTGATTTCACCTGCAAGGCCATGAATGATCGTGTCGGCGCGGCCGCCGATGTCCTCGAACAGCGGCGCCCAGGCTGCAAGCGACAGGCTGTTGGCGCGCGATTGCGGGAAGCTCTCGCCCGCGACGTGAAGCTTCCCGAGCGCCTTGCCGAGACTTGCGCATTGCTCGATCGAGGCGTGCCGCACCGAGACGCCGTCGAGAAAATTGATGAGCGCCGCTGGTCTGCCGGCAAGCTTGCGCAACGTCCGACCCTCCCGGTCGTGGACTGGGAGCGGGCAGCGTATGCCGCGCGCGGCGAGATGTGCCATCAGCGCGAGGAAGTAGGGCAGGTCCTTCGGCGCCACCCGCTTTTCGTAAAGCGTGAGGATGTAGCGCCCGGCTTTGGTCTGCACCAAATAGTTGGAGTTCTCGACACCTTCGGCGATGCCCTTGCAGGAGGTGAGCGTGCCTATGTCGTAGCTGGCGATGAAGTCATCAAGCTCTTCGTCGGCGACCTCGGTATAGACCGCCATGTTAGAGCGAAGGCCCGTCTCGAAGCTGTTGAGGCAGCTTGAAGGCGATGTCCTCTTCCGCCGTGACCACGCTTTCCACCGTGGCGGCGAAGCGCGCCCTGAAGGCGTCGATGATCTCATCGACCAACACCTCCGGCGCCGAGGCGCCGGCGGTGATGCCGATGCTCCAGATCCCGGCAAAGTCTTGCCAATCGATCTCGACCGCGCTTTGCACCAGCATGGCCCGTGAACAGCCGGCGCGCTTGGCGACCTCCACTAGGCGCACTGAGTTCGAGCTGTTGGGCGAGCCAACCACCATCAAGCGATCGCAAAACGGGGCAATCCGCTTCACCGCCTCTTGGCGGTTGGTCGTGGCGTAGCAAATGTCGTCTTTGCGCGGGCCCACCATGCGCGGAAACCTCTGCTTCAACAGCTCCACGATGGCACGGGTGTCGTCGACGGAAAGCGTGGTCTGCGTCGTGTAGGCGAGCGCCTCGGGGTCTTTCGGGGCGAAGCTGCGAGCCTCGACGATGGTTTCGACAAGATGCACCGCGCCTTCCGGCAACTGGCCCATGGTGCCGAGAACCTCGGGATGTCCGGCGTGGCCGATGAGGAGCACCTCGCGGCCCGCGGCATGATGGCGCGCTGCCTCGATATGCACCTTGGAGACGAGCGGGCAGGTGGCGTCGAGATAGAAGAGATTGCGCGCGGTAGCCGCCTCTGGAACCGATTTCGGCACCCCGTGGGCCGAGAAGACGACCGGAGCCTCTGTATCCGGGATTTCGTCCAATTCTTCCACGAAGATGGCGCCCTTCGCCTTCAGCGATTCCACCACGTGGCGATTATGGACGATCTCATGGCGCACATAAACGGGCGCGCCATATTTGGCGAGCGCCAGCTCGACGATCTTGATGGCGCGGTTGACACCGGCGCAGAAACCGCGCGGCGCCGCGAGATAGATGGTCAGCGGAAGGAGGCCTGCTTGCGGCCTGATCTCTTCGCACATGCCAATCATGGTCGTCCCGGAAACGTTGCTAAGCGGCTGAAAAGGCGCCCAAGTCGGCCCTTGTCGGGCCCTCGAACTGGGGATAGTTTGACACCCGATTTACGGGAACCGGCTGCCACGACCTCATTCGAGCCTTCGCGGGGCTTGCCCCGCGGCATATCAGGCGGGGAGGCCCGGCGTGTCAAGCTGAGGACGGGGATAAGTTGAGGCGTTCTTGCGCTCTTTGGTTGCTGCCGTATTGCCGCGCGGGGAGCTTGCTGCTGGCACTGCTGGTGCTATCGGCTTGCGCCATCTCCAGCATCTCCAATCCCTTCAAGTCGAGCGAGAGCGCGCCGGTGACCCAGGACCAGATGCTGGCGAGTGCGCGGGCGGATGCTGCGCCAATGGCGTCGCTAAATGGCGACAGCCTGCATTGTCCGCAAGTTGTAGCGTGGCCCACTGACCGGCTCTTGACCATCTACGCCGGAGGCCATATCGGCGACACGCAGGCCATTGTGCATCGTGGCGAGATCACCAAGCTTGCGCGCGAATGCCAGATCTATGGCGACCGCATCGTGGTGAAATACGGCTTCGCCGGGCGCGTGCTCCTCGGGCCAAAGGGCTCGCCGGGTCAGGTCATGCTGCCCATCAGCATCAAGGTCGCCGACGCCGATCGCAAGGTGCTGGCCAATGACAAGGCGAGCGTATCAACCATCATTCCGTCGGAAAATCCTGTGGGCTACTTCTCCATGGTGAAGGAGATCAGCTTCCCGATCACCATGGGGTCGCGGCCAGAGGACTACAAAGTCTTCGTGGCCTTCGAGCGCACCCAGGCTGGGGCTGGGTAATCGGCTCTGTCGAGGGCGTCGGTAGCTTGCCTATTTCCGCAAACTGGCCCGCGGGAGACACCACGCTCAGTTCACGCGCCTTACTGGCTCGGTGGTACTTTCAGATGCACCATAGGGAAGTACTGTCCCAGCAATTGCCGGTCCCACCATTGGCCCTCCGCCTTTTCCTCGCTGCCGGCAAATGTGTAATCGTAGAACTGCGCGCGCACATAGACCGGCGGCTTGTCCGCAAAGGGATTCCTCTCCAGTAGCGCCGTCACTGTAGGTTCGTTCTCCAGCAACCGTTCGAGTAACCGCCAAAACCACCGAACGTTCCTCGGGTCGTCGAGTGCGGCGAACCACATCTGCCAGTCGAGGCGCGGCTGATGCGGGATATTCCAGGGCGGGGCGCGCGTGACATCACCGGGCTTGTACCGGAATTCATATTCGTGCCATTCGACCCCATCATACGAACCCTCGACTACGATTTCGTGCCGCTTCATGGTCATGATCGAAAACAGGCCGTAAGCGCTGACGATCTGCAGCGGATTGATCAAGCCGTCCACCGCCTGTGCCCACTCAGGCGGACTGCTGCCGAAACGCTCATCCATCCGTACCAGGCTGCAGAACACGATCAGCAGCGCCAATGCAGCGACAACGAGCGTCACCTCCCGTCGCGGCGTATTGGGTCTCGGCTGCAGCAGCCGGGGCAGGCGACGTGGCAATATGCTTCGCAACGCCGCGTCATCGAACAGCGGCAGACATAGCAACATGGTCTGAAGATTGAACCAGTTGTAATTCCCGGTGATGAGAATGCTGCCTTCCAGCAGCAGGATGCTGAAGCCTGCGCAAAACCGCAATCGGCGCGGGCAGAAGATCAGGAACGGCAAAACGAGCTCGATGAAAAACGTGCCGCCGGTGGCGAACTTCAATAGGCCGGGCGACATCTGCGCGGCGTACCACGCGAGCGGCGTGGGCAGCGGCTGCGTCAGAAAGTGATACGACAGCGCCGATAGGTTCCACCAGTTGGGATCGCCGCTCAGCAGCTTGACCACGCCCGACATGAACACGAAGCGGAACAGGAGCCAGCGTAGGAGCCAGATGCCCGGCGTCGTGGCGAAGCTCAACAGAAGTGCAGCAAACCCGGTTTCCAGCAGGAACGCGTCCCACTGGAAGTTCATGAAGGTTTGCCCGGCATAAGTCAGCGAGAGGTAGAGCGCATAAAGCAGAAATAGACTCAGTCGCGGCAACACATTCAGGACCAGCAGCAGCGACAGCCCGGCCCCCGCCCAGCATACGGCCCGAATGGCGATGTCGCTGTCGCTGAGCCAGAACACCATCGGCATTAGGAAGAAGCGCTCCGGCCCGAAACGTCCGGCGACGTTATCGACCAATTCGGCCACGGGTAGGATGCCATGGCTGCCGATGAGCCCCTGCGCCTGCACGGCAAAGGAAACGAAGGCCGATAGGTAGATCAGCCCGAACAACCGCAGGAACAGGAAGGAGACGAGATCGTAGCGCGGCGGCTCATGGTTCCTGCCCCACAATAGGAGGCTGGCGCGGAAAAAAGCTGGGCGGTGCGCAGCGATGAACGCGTAAACCCATTCCGAGATGGCCGCGAAACCGGGCAAATTTCTGTAGAGAGCGAGCCAGACTCCCTTGCCGCGCGCGTAGCTCAGGGTCAGGAAACTCGCCTCGGCGGCACTGGCGCGATGTCCGTCGGGTGCGATGAATTGCACCGCGCGCTGAAACTCGACCTGTGAGATCTCCGGATATTGCGTCGCTACTTCCTGATATGGCCGGTATTCGACGCGGTCGCCGGTCAGCTTCTGCCAATACCGCGCCCAATAGGCGCAGAATCCGCAATCGCCGTCATAGATCAGCAGCGGTCGCAGACCGGGGGCCGGCGTTTTAGCGGCAACGGCGGGCGGATTTTCGGATGGCTCTTGCACGTGCCCTAATAGCGACTGGCGCCGAGTCAGCCCTCGACGCAAACGATCCTGGGCCGGTTTCACGGCTCTGGCAACTAGGTCCCAGGTGCCCCAAAAGAGAGAGGGGGAACTAATTCAGCTTTGACTTGAGACTGTCGATGCTCTCAGTGACGAGCTTCTCAGCCCGGTCCGGCGTGAGCTTCTCCGCGATCAAGCTCTGCGCTGCCGCGACCGCGGCATCGATCGCGACGCTTCGCACCTCGCGCACCGCGTCGGCTTCGGCGCGGGCGATCTTCTCCTCGGCGAGCTTCATCCGCCGGTCGAAATGCTCCTTGACCGACTTCCGCGTCTCGGCGGCGAGCATCTCTGCTTCCTTGGTGGCAAGGGCGATGATGCCCTCTGCTTCGTTCGCCGCCTCGCCCTCTTTCCGGCGATAATCGGCGAGCACCTTCTCCGCCTCCTCGCGCAAGCGGCGCGCCTCTTCCAGTTCCCTAGTTATCAGCGCGGCGCGGGCATCAAGCGCGGTCGCGATCTTCTTGTGCGCGCCGAAATAGAGGACCACGCCGACGAAGATGAAGAACGATACGGCGACCCAGAATTCAGGCTCGGTGACGAATTCCATGGTCACTCCTTGCGCGCGGCGGCGACCGCAGCGGAGACCTCAGGCTGCGAGGGAGCAATGCCGATCAACCGGCGCACGATTTCGGCAGCGGTCTCCGACGCCACCGCATTCACGTCTTTCAGCGCGGAGGTCTTGGCCCGATGGATGCGGGCTTCGGCCTCCGTCGATTTGGCGGCAAGATCCCGCTCGAGCGCGGCGCGCTCGGCGGCGACCTCATCCTTCAGCTTGTTGCGCGCATCTTGCGCTATCGCATGCGCCCGCGTCTTGGCTTCGGCGAGCGCCTGCTCGTAGGCCGCGATGGCTTCCTCGGTCTCGCGCCTTAGCTTGTCCGCGGCTTCCAGGTCGCCGGCGATGCGCGCGTGCCGCGCCTCGATGACGCTGCCGATCTTCGGCAGTGCCACCCACTTCATTAGCAAATAGAGAATGCCGAAGGTGATTGCGAGCCAGATGAGCTGCGGCGCCCAGTCGAGTGGGTTGAGCTGCGGCATGGTAGTTCCCTGCCGTTACCCCGCGGGGTAACCTTAGAACACGAACAGGATGATCAGCGCCACCACGAGGCCGAAGAGGCCGGTGGCCTCGGCGAGAGCAAAGCCGAGCAGAAGGTTGGCGAATTGCCCCGGCGCCGCCGACGGATTGCGGAGCGCGCCTTGCAGATAATTGCCGAAGATCGTGCCGATGCCGACGCCCGCGCCGACAAGCGCGATCGAGGCAAGTCCTGCGCCGATCAGTTTCGCTGCTGAAGGATCCATTTCGACTCTCCCTTAAAGGATTGAAGTTAAAGGCGAATGCGCCACCTCAATGATGCATGTGCAGGGCATCGTTGAGGTAGATGCAGGTGAGGATCGCGAACACATAGGCCTGGAGGAACGCGACCAGGATCTCAAGCCCGGTGAAGGCCACCATGAAGCCGAGCGCCGCCCAGCCGCCGAGGAAGCCGAGTGCTACCACGAAGGCGCCGAACACCTTCAGCATGGTATGGCCGGCCATCATGTTGGCGAACAGCCGCACCGAGAGGCTGATCGGCCGGGTCAAGTAGGAGATCACCTCGATGACCACGAGCAGCGGCAGCATGACGAAGGGCACGCCATCGGGCACGAAGAATTTCAGGAACTTCACCCC
>DASZGQ010000017.1:0-20465 GCA_035938735.1 Methyloceanibacter sp. | reverse complement strand
GGGGGACTAGGGGGACATCGGCCCATGGCTCGCAAATTCTTTGGCACGGACGGAATCCGTGGCAGCGCCAATTCCTCGCCCATGACGTCCGAGGTCGCGCTCCGCGTGGGCATGGCCGCCGGTAAGCTGTTCACCAACGGCTCCTACCGCCATCGCGTGGTGATCGGCAAGGATACAAGGCTCTCCGGCTATATGATCGAATCGGCGCTGGTGTCCGGTTTTACCGCCGTGGGCATGGACGTGTTCCTGCTCGGGCCGATGCCGACGCCTGCCGTCGCCATGCTGACCCGCTCGCTCCGCGCCGATCTCGGCGTGATGATTTCCGCCTCACACAACCCCTTTGCCGACAACGGCATCAAGTTGTTCGGCCCTGACGGCTACAAGCTCTCCGATGAGACCGAGCTTCAGGTCGAGGAGCTGATGCTCGGCGACACCACGGACTTGCTTGCGGCGCCCGAAAAGATCGGCAGGGCGACCCGCATCGACAGCGCGCGCGAGCGCTACATCGAGTTCGCCAAGCGCACGCTGCCGAAGAACCTCCGCTTCGACGGCATTCGCGCCGTCATCGATTGCGCCAATGGAGCCGCCTACAAGGTGGCGCCGGAGGCGCTATGGGAGCTCGGCGCGGAGGTGGTGAAGCTCGGCGTCGATCCAAACGGCTTCAACATCAACAAGGACTGCGGCTCGACCGCGCCGGGCGATCTGATCCGCAAGGTCAACGAGGTGCGCGCCGATATCGGCGTCGCGCTCGACGGCGACGCCGACCGCGTGGTGATCGTCGACGAGAAGGGCCGCATGATCGACGGCGATCAGCTCATGGCGGTCATCGCCGAATCCTGGCTCAGGCGCGGACGGCTGGCTGGCGGCGGCATCGTCGCCACGGTCATGTCCAATCTCGGGCTTGAGCGCTACCTGCAAGATTTGGGGCTTGGCCTGCAGCGCACGCCGGTCGGCGACCGCTACGTAGTCGAGCATATGCGGCAGCACGGCTACAATGTTGGCGGCGAGCAGTCCGGGCATATCGTGCTGTCCGATTACTCGACGACCGGCGACGGCCTGGTCACCGCCTTGCAAATTCTTGCCGTGGTAGCGCAGAGCGGCAAGCCGGTGAGCGAGGTGTGCAATTGCTTTGAGCCGCTGCCGCAAGTCCTGAAGAACGTCCGCTACAAGAATGGCCGCGAGCCTCTCGACAACATCGCCGTGCGCAAGGCCATCGACAACGGCAAATCGCGGCTCGGCCAGAGTGGCCGCCTCGTCATCCGTCCCTCCGGCACAGAGCCGGTGATACGCGTCATGGCCGAGGGCGACGACGTGAAGCTCGTTGACACGGTGGTCTCGGACATTGTGCATGCGCTGACCGACGCTGCAGCGGCCTAAGCATTTTCGCGAACTTGACGCGATCCGCTGCGCAATGTAGGGGCCGCGCAGCGAAGGAACTGGCATGACTTTGCCGCCGAAACCGAATGTGCGCCCCGCCAATCCGCGCTTCTCGTCCGGACCTTGCACCAAGCATCTGGGCTGGTCGCTCGGTTGGCTCGACGGCGCGCTGCTCGGCCGTAACCATCGTAGCGTTGAGGCGCATGCCCGGCTTGAGCTTGCCCTCCTCAAGACACGCCATTTGCTGCGGCTGCCCCCCAACTATCGGGTCGGCATCGTGCCCGCCTCCGACACCGGCGCGGTGGAGATGGCGCTGTGGTCGTTGCTCGGCGCGCGCGGCGTCGACGTGCTCGCCTGGGATGCGTTCGGCCAGGAATGGGTGATCGACATCGTCGAACAGCTCAAGCTTGGCGATGTGCGGGCGATGATCGCGCCCTATGGCGAGCTGGCGGATCTTCGCAAGGTCGATTCCGATCGCGACGTGGTCTTCGCTTGGAACGGCACCACATCGGGAGTCCGTGTCCCGGACAGCGATTGGATCGCGGGCGACCGCAAAGGCCTCACCATTTGCGATGCAACCTCCGCCGTCTTTGCGCAAGACATCGACTGGACCAAGCTCGATGTCGCGGCCTATTCCTGGCAGAAGGTGCTCGGCGGCGAGGCGCAGCACGGGATGCTCATTCTTTCGCCGCGCGCCGTGGAGCGGCTCGAGACATTTACGCCGCCCTGGCCGCTGCCCAAACTGTTTCGCCTCACGCGCAACGGCAAGCTGATGGAAGATCTGTTCGAGGGCTCGACCATCAACACGCCGTCGATGCTCTGCCTCGAGGATTATCTCTACGCGCTCGCCTTCGCCGACAGCGTTGGCGGGCTCGAAGGCACGATCGCCCGCTGCGACGCCAATGCCAAAGTCATCGCCGATTGGGTCGAGCGCACGCCATGGGTCGATTTCGTCGCGCGCGTGCCTGAGACCCGCTCCAATACTTCGGTGTGCCTCAAGGTCATCGATTCCGATGTACAAGCCCTTCCTCAGAGTGTGCGCGCCGACCTGCCAAGATGCATGGCGGCGTTGCTCGATGCCGAGAACGTAGCCAAAGACATCGCTGCCTACCGCCTGGCGCCGCCTGGTTTGCGCGTCTGGACCGGCGCAACGGTCGAGCGGAGCGATGTGGAAGCGCTAATGCCGTGGCTCGATTGGGCGTTCGCGCAGGTAAAGCAATCCCTCGCCATCGCCGCCTAGCCGCCGGCCGGATGGAGCGTTACTCCGGCCAGACATAGGCGACCACGCGCCCGCGCGCATACTTGCCGATGCCGACACTACGCGCGCCGGAGCGGCCGGAGTGGTTCCCGCTCACCAGCGTGACCTGACCGCCGCTGATCTCCTTCACGATGCCGACGTGATGCTTCATCACGGCGAGCGCGCCGACTTGCGGCCCCGACAGCTTCCGCCCAGCGCTGAGGCAAGAGATGGCAGTGTTGCCGCCGCAACCGCGCTTGCCGCTGCGTTGCAGCCACAGATTCACCGATCTCGCGCACCATTGCCGCTTCCAGCCGGTCGGATTGGTGCCGACATCGTTCACGGCTTGATCGAGCCAGGGCGACACCACATCGCGCAGGGCGCCGGTTAACTCCGTGGGTCCGGAGTCGTCCGGATTCATCTTCGACGGCTGAGCGAAGGCGGCCATTCCCATGAGACACATCATGGCCGCGGCGAGAAAGATTACTCGCATCAAATTACTCCTGTTTTTGGGGGGAGTTCAGTTTCGCTGGGGCGAGGGAGAAGGGTCAATCTGGCGCGAGTGAGATCAATGAGGGCAAAATTGCGATCAATCGTGGCAAGGGTTGCGACCCCTCGCCCCAGGTGGTGAGCGTTATCATGAGAGATGCTAGAAGAGTGAACATGAGGATCGTGTTGCCGCTTTTCGTGGCCGCCGCGGTCGTCGCGGCGGACCCTACAACGGGGCCAAGCGGATTTCCGGACGTCTCCGACAGCGCTAACAGTAAAGGCAAGACGGGTGAAAACGCGGAGTGTCCGATCAAGAAAACGGTCGGCGGGAAGACGTACTGCTTTCAGAACGATCCGGCTCTCAGCAAGCCGCAGGGCGGTCACTAACCACCGCGAGAGAAGCCCTCGCGTCGGCGCAAGCCCCACGCTATAACGAAACACGGCCCCGCTGAAGAGACGGGGCCGTTTGTGTGTCCCGATCTAGGCTTAAAGGACTTCACCCGTGGCCAATGTCGTAGTCGTCGGCTCCCAATGGGGCGACGAAGGCAAGGGCAAGATCGTCGATTGGCTCTCCGAGCGCGCCGACATCGTCGTGCGCTTTCAAGGCGGCCACAATGCCGGCCACACGCTCGTGGTCGACGGCACCACTTACAAGCTGTCACTGCTTCCCTCCGGCGTCGTGCGCAAAGGCAAGCTCTCGGTGATCGGCAATGGCGTGGTGGTCGACCCTTGGGCGCTCGCCAAGGAGATCGAGAAGATCGAGAAGCTCGGCATTGATATCAGCCGCGACAATCTTCGCATCGCCGAGAACGCGACGTTGATTTTGCCACTGCATCGTGAGCTCGACTCACTGCGCGAGTCGCAAGCGGGCGACGGAAAGATCGGCACGACCAAGCGCGGCATTGGCCCTGCTTATGAAGACAAGGTGGGACGGCGCGCGATCCGCGTCATGGATCTCCAGGACCTGCCGAGTCTGAAACCAAAGATCGAGCGCATCCTAGCTCACCATAATCCGCTTCGCCGCGGGCTCGGTGAGCCGGAGATTGCGGCCGACGATCTCTGCGAGCAGCTGAAAGCAATCGCGCCGAAGGTGCTCCCTTACGTCGATACGGTCTGGGCGCTGCTCGATCGCGAACGGCGCTTAGGCAAGCGAATCCTGTTCGAAGGCGCGCAAGGAGCGCTGCTCGACATCGACCACGGCACTTATCCTTTCGTCACCTCCTCCAATACTGTGGCGGCGCAGGCCGCGACCGGGTCGGGTCTCGGTCCGGGAGCGATCAATTACGTGCTCGGCATCACCAAGGCCTACACCACGCGTGTCGGCGAGGGACCTTTCCCCACCGAGCTCAAGGACGAGACGGGTAAGCTCATCGGCGAGCGCGGCGTCGAGTTCGGCACGGTGACGGGACGGCCGCGCCGCTGCGGATGGTTCGACGCTTGCCTCGTGCGCCAGACGCGCAAAGTCGGCGGCATCAATGGCATCGCGCTGACCAAGCTCGACGTGCTCGACCAGCTGCCCGAGCTCAAGATCTGCGTCGGCTACCGGCTTGACGGCCGCGAGATCGACTATTTGCCGGCGGCGCAAGGGGCGCAGGCGCGCGTCGAGCCCATCTACGAGACACTCGAGGGTTGGACGGAATCGACGCGCGGGGCGCGCTCCTGGGCGGAGCTGCCCGCACAATGCATCAAATATGTGCGGCGGCTGGAGGAGCTGATCGAAGCGCCGGTGGCGCTCCTCTCCACCAGTCCGAAGCGCGAGGACACCATCCTCGTGCACGATCCCTTCGTGGATTGATGGACGTGGCCATGGCTGAGCCGAATTTTCCCTGGAAGGTGGCATGGATCACCGGCGCCTCAGGCGCGATCTGCGGCGAGGTGGCAGGCCGGCTCGCCGACGCGGGCGTCAAGGTCGGGGCCACGGCGCGGCTGAGCGCGAAGCTCGATGCGCTCGCAGCTTCGAGCGGCAACATCAAGGCCTTTCCCGCCGACGTGTTGCAGCCTTATGCCTTGAAGGTGTGCGCCAGGAATGTCGAGAGTGAGCTTGGCCTGATCGACCTCGCCTTTCTCGGCGCCGGCATGTATGTGCCGTTCGATTTCCGCAACATCGATCTCGACGGCTTTCACAAGACCATGGCGCTCAACGTCGACGGCGTGATCAATGCCATCGCCGCGGTGCTGCCCGCGATGCTTCAGCGCAAAGCGGGCCACATCGCCATCATGGGCTCGCTGTTCGGCTATGCCGGCTGGCCGGAGACCGGAAGCTATGGCGCGAGCAAGGCCGCGCTGATCAATCTCGCCGAGAGCCTCAAGCTCGAACTGGACGGCGAAGGCATCGCCGTCACCATCATCAATCCGGGCTTCGTCGATACGCCGCTCAACTCCTCCTACGATCCGAAGAAGAAGGTCTATGTGATGAGCAAGGAGCGCTGCGCGCGGAAGATCCTCGAGAAGCTTCCGGCCAAGCCTTACGAGATCGCCTTCCCGCCGCAGGTGGCGGGCTTCCTCAAATCGGTGCGCTCCATGCCGCGCGCGCTGTCCTTCCCGCTGATCCGCTGGTTTACCTCGCGGACGGGGTCGTAGCCCTACGAAAGCAAATCACTGAAATAGGAGTCGAGCAGGCGGTTCTCAGGATCGGCCTGGCGGCGGTAATCGGCGAATAGCTTGAGCCTCCCGCCGAAGGCCTTTTGCGCCTGCTCGCGGGTCAAGAAGGGAGTCTGGTTGAACAGCGGCTGGCCGCCCCGCGCGCTGCAAAATTCGTTATAGGCGCGCAGGAACTCCTCCCAGTCCTTGCCGCCGGTCGAGGCCGGGTCGATGGAGAGTGTGGCCCCATCCCAGCTATAGGAGAGCAGCGCCTCGCGGTCCTGCACGATGGAATAGCCAACGCATGGCAGGTCGCAGCGGTATCCTGTCCGCTTGTCGTAAGCTTCGACGAAGTCGCAATATTCATCGAGGATCTTGAAGAAGTTTCGCTCCGGGAAAGCCCACATGCTGAACAGATATTTGTAGGGACCCGGGTCGCGCGGATAGTTGATGATCTGGGCGTGCGGCCAGGTCGCGTCGCTGCGCACGACGCGGATGAGCCCCTGGCGCAGAATGAAGAAGTGGAACTTGTCGGCGAGTTCGCGCAGCTTGCGGTTTTCGGTGCGCCCCTTGATCCATAGCGTGATGGCGGGGCCGTATTTGCGCCAGAAGCGGTTGCGATAAGTCCAGCGCCGGCGCGATGTCGGCGGCACGCTCGGATTATCCTTCCTGAGCTCGACCAGCACGCGGCGCACATAAGGGAAGACGTAGTACATCACCGCAAAGCCTTGCGCCTTGTAGACCGGGAAGCGCTTGCGGAAATCGGCAAGGTCCATGGAATGGTGACGCACGCTGAGCGCGGTGGTCGGGCGCACCGTGATGGTGACGTCATAGACGATTCCCAACAGCCCGTAGCTCGAGCGCATCACCTGCATCTCCTCGGGGTGATCGCGCTCGTTGATGACGCGGATGTCGCCGTTCGGCGTGACGAAGCGCATGGCGCTCACATAGGAGCTGATCTGGCCGTAGCCGCCGGGGAAGGAGCTGTCCTTGGTGGCCGCGGTTGCCATGGCGGCGAGCGTGACGTTGCCGATCTCGGTGGTGACGTGAAATTGCAGCCCGCGCTCCTTCAGCGCATTGGACACGACGATATAGGTGGCGCCGCCCTCCACGGTCACGCTGTCCTCGCCGAATTTGAGGATGCGGTTCATGGCCTTCATGTCGACCATGGTGCCGCGGTCGTCGCCGTTCATGCGCGCGGTTGAATGCATCGATCCGGCGGGGCGCACCGGCGAGGGGAAGCGCACCACGCTCTTCACGATCTCGACGATGTCCTCCGGCGTCTGGGGCGTGACCAGCACCTTGGGCCGGTAGGTCCAGGTGCCGTCCCAGCTCCGGATCGTCACGTCGTCCTTGATGTCCATTTAGGTTCCCGCAAAGTGCGCCCCGCCAGACCATAGTGCAAAGCCCCAGCAAATGCAGTGGCTAGGCGGAAGGCCTCACGCCGGCACCGTTGTCTGTATACACGAGCTTTCGCGCCGCAAGAGCCGAAGTATGGCCTAGGCGATTTGATGCAGATCAATGAGCACTTTAGATCTGGCCTCGATTCCAAGGGGCGAACTGTCCGGCTTCTGTGCTATCCACGGCGAGGCGGATGGGGCGCGGACGCTTAGAGGAGCATCTCTTTTGCGTGGAGAAGTGGTAAAGCGTTACTGCATCATCGGGGCCGGCGCCTGCGGGCTCGTCGTGGCCAAGACGTTCGCCGAGCGAGGCATCCCGTTCGACTGCTTCGAGGCGCTCGCCGACATTGGCGGCATCTGGAACCCGGAAAGCCCGCACGCGGTCTACGGCTCTACCTATCTCAACTCTTCTAAGAAGCTGTCGCGCTACCCAGATTATCCCTTCCCGGAGGAGTGGCCCCATTATGTCAGCCGGGCGCAGGCGCAAGAGTACCTTCGCGCCTATGCGCGCGAATTCGGACTCTATAACCGCATCACCTTCAATGCGCGCGTGGTCTCGGCGGAGCGCGTCGAGGGGCGCTGGCGTGTCCAGATCGAAGGCGAGGCCAAACCTCGTTTCTATGCCGGGCTCATCGTCGCCAATGGCCATCATTGGGAGCCGAACTGGCCGAGCTATCCCGGCACCTTTACCGGCGAGATCCTCCATTCCCACGATGTGAAGTCGAAGGAGCAACTCAGGGGCAAGCGCGTGCTCGTGGTGGGCGCCGGCAATTCCGCCGTCGATATTCTCGACGATGCCGCCCATGACGGCGCGCGCGCCGTGCACTCGATGCGGCGGACCTACTTCTTCTTCCCCAAGATCGTGATGGGCAAGCCGACCGACACCTTCATCGATCTTACCAGCCGCTGGCCGTTGCCGCGCGCGGTGACGCGCAAGCTCTATTGGTGGGGCCTGCGCATCGTTATCGGCTCGCATTACCGCTATAACCTGCCAGCTCCGGACCACAAGCTGTTCGAAGCCCATCCCACCGCCTGCACCCTCTATCTCGATCACATCGTGCATGGGCGCATCGTGACCAAGCCCGGTATCGAGCGGCTGGACGGCAGCCGCGTGCGCTTCGTCGACGGCAGCGAAGAGGAGGTTGACCTTCTCGTCTATGCCACCGGCTTCCGGCCAAGCTTCCCCTTCATGGATCAGAGCTTCATTCTCGACGAGGAGGGCAGGTCCAAGCTCTTCATCCACGCCTTCCATCGCGAGCTCGACGATTTCTTCGTGGTAGGGCTGTTTGAGCCGGCGGAAGGCGGCGTGTGGCAGATCGCCGATTACCAGGCGAAGCTGATCGCAAGCTTCATCGTGGCTTGCGCCTCCGATCCCAAACGCGCGGATTGGTTCCGCAAGCTGAAGACAAGTGCCCAGCCCGATATCGGCCATGGCATCGCCTACAAGGACACCGCCTGGCACAAATTCGAGATCCAGCACTACCGCTTCCGCAAATATATGGCGCGGCTGCTCAAGAAATTCGGCGCGAGTGCGACTGCGCCCTTAGTGGAAGCCGCGTCCAAGGAGGGCCGCGAGAACGCTTCCGCTAAAGCGCACCGCCGGACAGAAGGGGGCATTTCGGAGCAACAGTCTGAAAAGGCTTAAGATTCTGCCCTGATCACAGCTTGGCTCTGGCTTGCCTTTCTCTTGCCTCTGTACGGGCGCAAAGTTTGGAGGCACGGCGGCACACCTCGCATCCGAGGTGACGAGGGCGAATTGTTAGGGGGTTTATCGAGCATCAGGAGCGGGTTGTGAGGTCATATTCTCGCGCGACGCTTGCCCTGTTCTGGGCCGCTGCTATGGCTGGCATGGTCGCGACCGCACCCACGCGCGCGGCGGAGCCCGACGGACCTTCAGCGCTGATTGGCCGGACCGAGGCCCTCAACATTGCCATCGTGAACCGCGCCGCCGATAAAAGCGCAAAGGCCGGCAACGAACAGAAGGCGCTCGTTGATTATTATTCAGCGCCCGACGCGCAGCCGCTTTGGGTGGACGAAAACGGCCTCACACGGCGCGCCAAGACAGTGATGGAAGAGATCAGCAAGGCTGACGACTATGGCCTGCGCGCCTCTGATTATGCGCTTCCCAAGACCGGCGGCTTCGACCCGAAATCTCCCAGCGCCGTCGCGGCGCTCGCCGACGCCGAGATCAAGCTCGATCTTGCCGTCCTGCGCTATGCCCGCGATGCCCGCGGCGGCCGTTTCGATTGGGCGCGGATGGATCCCAATCTCGACCCGACCCTCGTCCTTCCCGATTCTTTGCAAGTGATGGAAACCATCGCCATCCGCTCCGATCCCGCCGCCTATTTGCGGAGCTTCCAGCCGGACCAGCCGCAGTTTGAAGCCCTGCGCAAGGCGTTGGTCGCGGCGCGGGGTGGCCATGTTGACGACGGCGTCGTCAGGATTCCGGATGGCCCGACGCTCAAGCTCGGCGTCGAGGATGAACAGGTGGCGCTGCTCAGGAAGCGGCTGGACGTGCCAGCTGGTGACGGCGTCAAGGAGACTCAGTTCGACGCCTCCGTCGACGAGGCGGTGAAGCGCTTCCAAGAAGAGCGTGGCGTCAGGCCCGACGGCGTGGTCGGACCGGGGACCAGGCGCATGCTCAACGGGCAACAACAGCAACAGTCGTCAAACCCCTCACGAACCAGGCTCATCCTGCTCAACATGGAGCGCTGGCGCTGGCTCCCCAACGACCTCGGATCGTTCTACGTCACGGTCAACATCCCAGAGTTCATGCTCAAAGTGATGGATCAGGGCAAACCTGAATTCAGCACGCGGGTGGTGGTCGGCAAGCCCGACAAGCAGACTCCGATCTTCTCCAACGAGATGCAGGAGGTCGTGTTCAATCCGTATTGGAACGTGCCGAACTCGATCAAGATGGAGGAGCTATTGCCTTCCATCAGAGGTGGCGGCGATTGGTTCTTCGGTGGCGGCGGGCGCGGGGGCGGCGGCTGGGATACGTCGGTGTTCGCGCGCAACGGTTTGCGCGTTGCCATCGGCACCAAGGAGGTCGATCCGGCTATGCTCGACTGGAACCGCATCGACATCCGCAGCCTCAATATCTATCAGCCGCCTGGACCCGACAACGTGCTCGGCACCGTCAAATTCCTGTTCCCTAACAAGCATGACGTCTACATGCACGACACGACGCAGAAGAATCTCTTCGCCAAGGCCGTGCGCGCCGAGAGCCATGGCTGCATGCGGGTGCAGAATCCGGATCAGCTTGCCCTGACATTGCTCAAGCAGGACCAGGGCTGGACCGCGCAGAAGGTCGCCTCGGCGATCGAGAGCGGGGGCGAGGATCAGCACGTGGCGCTCAAGCAGAAGATCCCGGTCTACATTACCTATTTCACCCTCAAGGTGAACGATGACGGCTCATTCAGCACCTATAGCGACGTGTATGGCCATGACGCCCGCATGGCGGCGGCGATGTTCGGCGGCCCCATGCCCATGCCTTTCGATATCCAACCAGTGGCGGAAGATGACGCTCCGCCGGTCGCGCGTATGCCGGTGCGCAATCAGCCGCACCGGGGCCGTCCGAGCAACAGCATCGCTGACAGCATCGCCGGCTTCCTCAACAACTAGTCGCGGCGCTTAGGCCAGAAGCTTCTCCCGGCCTTCCCGAATCCATCGTCACACAACTGTAACATTCCGGCGCTCAGCTGGCCCGCAATCGAGGGCAGATGCGAGCCACAGCGACCACGTCTCCCGGCGACATTGGGCAAGCGCAGGCTTGTTTGCGCCTTCCGCTTCCACGCGGACGGAACGCCGGAAGAGCTCAACGTCGATAGGCCTATCGCCGGCGGCGAGGGCTGGCTATGGCTGCACTTCAACTTGGCTGACGCGCGCCTGCCACTTTCTGGACGCCGCCTCGCTTCTTCCTCCGCCGGCGCGGGCGCTGCTTGTCTCCGCCGACGAGCATCAGCAGCTGCATGGCCGTGACGTCTGCCTCTACGGCATTGTTGCCGATCTCGTCTGCGGGCTGGACGGCATCACCGCCGACGGCATCAGCTGAACGCCGTCGAAGCGACCCGGAAGGCGCTGCGCCGAGGTCTCAAGGTTCAAACGCCCTCCGCTCTGCTCGAGGTGATAGCCGGGCAGATGACCGAGTCACTCGACCATATTGCCGACGGTCTTGCCGGTCAGCTCGATTGCGCCGAGGAGAGGATCTTGGCCGACGAGCTGAATACCGACCGGCAGCTGGTCGGCAGCGTCCGGCGCATGACCGTGCGGCTCCACCGGCAGCTGGTCACGCTTCGCTCGCTCATGCACCGCTTCGACCATTACATCGAGGAAGGGAACAAACCCGGCGCTTAGCCTGCCGACGCTGAAACCTGGCCAGCGCCTCTACTGGCTCGACACGGAAATCGTCGAGCTGCGCGACCGCTCGCGCCTCTTGCGGGAGGAGATCATGCTCAAGGACACGGAGCAGACCAATCGCAGCCTGCACGTGCTCGCGATCGTGACCACCGTGTTCCTGCCGGCGAGCCTGGTGGCGGGCATCTTCGGCATGAATGTCGGGGGGGTGCCGTTGACTGAGGATAAAGACGGCTTCCTGTGGGCGATGGCGATCATCGTTGTCGCCTCAATTGTCGTCTATTGGCTGCTGAAGCGCTCAGGCACCGTCGGGCGGTGACTTGCGGATGCTGCGGCGAAGCTGTCCCGTGACGAGGCCCGGTGTGACGGCGTTGAGCAGGAAGACAGCGCGCAACATTGCGGGCTTCACCACGGTGCGCCGGCGCCTTTCGACGCCATCGAAAATCGCTTCGGCGGCATCCTCCGGAGACATGATCGGCGCCAGGCGCGGATTTGCCACCGGGGCGTTTTCGCGGCTCCCTGGATTGTGCTCCCAGTAGGGGCTCTGCACCATCCCCAAGACGACGAGGGTCACAGTCACGCCCTTGCCTTTCACCTCGCTGCGGAGTGCCTCAGTGAAGCCTGCAAGCGCGCGGCGCGCGGCGATATACGCGGCCGCGTTTGGCCAGGCGAGATAAGAAGCCGGCGAAGTGACGCAGGCGATTGCGCCACTCCGCCGGGAGAGCATGAGCGGCAGGAAGGCGCGCGTGAGGTTGAAGGCCGCAAGACAAGGCACCTCGATCATAGAGAGCGCTTCGGCCGCGGTGGTCTTGGTCAGCGGCAGCCAGCGCCCGGCGCCGGCATTGTTGACGAGGATGTCGGGTGTGCCGACTTCGCGCGCGATTTTCGCGCTCGTTTCTTCGATGGCATCTGCGTCGGCAAGATCGATGGCGTAGGCGGTCGCGCCGCCGCCGGCGCGCTTGATGGCGTCGGCCACCGCGGCAAGGCGTTCGGCATTGCGGGCGAGCAGCAGCACATTGGCGCCCGCTCGCCCGTAGCGCTTGGCGAGGGCCTCGCCGATGCCGCTCGAGGCTCCGGTGATGAGGACGAGCTTCGCTGCCATAAGGGCGTGCCCCCGTACTTATCAAGCCAAGGTAACTGCCGCTGCCATTCCCCTGACATCACTGCCAGAGTTTTGCGTCGGAAAGGTGGGCGCCCGACTGTGGCACAAAGGCTACAGGAGTGAGGGAACCAATGACTTGACGCAGACGAAGTACTGCCAACGATCCCCCCGCCGCGATATCTTACCGGCTCTCATTTTGGTGCGAAGGGGGTTCTTACATGAGGTTGTTCTTGTGCGTCCCTGTCTGCGCCTCGGTCATGGCAGGACTTTGCTTGGCTGCGGCGGCGCCGGCCAGTGCGGGCGGCTGCAGCAAATTGGTGGGCACTGCCGACGGTTTTGATAAGTCTGATGCGCTGAGCGGGTCGCAGGCAGCACTTGCCGGAGCGGTCAACGACTTCAAGAAGGGCAAGGGTCCGCTCACCGTGACCGCCATGAGAGCAAACCCTCAGCCCTATTGGCGAGAGTCCGTCTCGGCCGATCTCTTTGTCAAGCCGGACGTGGTGACGCCAAAGTCCTACACCGTGTGTTGGCACGGCGTGATATCGCCGGTGGTCTGCACCTCGGGCGCCAAGGTCTGCTGGTAGGCTCAAGCTCGACACTGCTTCGCGGTGGTCCCGCGCGTCTCAGACGTGCGCCGGGATGAATACGCCTGACGTCTTCGGCCGCTTCATCATAAGCAAAAGCGGCAGGATGGCGAAGGTCACGATGCCGATGAACCAGAACAGGTCGATGAAGGCGAGCATCTGCGCCTGACGTGCGATCTCCAAGGCCAGGGTGGACATGGAGCCCGGCGATTGCACATCCAACCCATGGGCGGAGAGATAAGGCGGCACCGCCGGATTGAATGGGCTGATGTGGCCGATCAGGTAGTCCCAATGCACCTGAGTCTGGCGCACGAACAGCCAGCTTACAACGGCGATACCGATCGAGGACCCGATGCCGCGCATCAGCGCGTAGAGGCCAGCAGCCTCGTCCAGCTTTTCATTCTCCATTCTGCCGAAGGCAACGGCGGTCAAGGGTACGAAGAACAGTCCCATGCCGATTCCGGCGATGACGCCGGGCGCGGCGATGGCCCAGGCGTCGGCGTGCAGCGACAACCCGGCCATCAGGATGGTGCCGACGGCCGAAAGCACGATGCCGGCGGCGACGAGAATGCGCGCATCAATCCAGTTCATCAGGTAATTGCCGGTGATGGAGAGCGCGATGGCGCTCGCGACGGCGCGCGGAATGAACAGCATGCCCGCGCTCATCGCGGGATAGCCCATGAGCCGCTGGGTGAGCAGCGGCAGGAGCGCGATGGTGCCGAACAACGTCACGCCATAGGCGGTGATGGCGAGCAGGCCGGCGAGGAAGTTGCGATCCTTGAGCAGCGACAGGTCGACGATGTTCTTGGGGTTGTTCCAGCCGCGCATGAAGAAGGCCACGCTGCCGAAGAAGGCGATGGCCGAGAACACCTGAATGAAGCGCGAATTGAACCAGTCGCGCGTCTGACCCTGGTCGAGCACCATTTGCAGCGAGCCTACCGCAAGCACCAGGATAACCAGCCCGACCCAATCGGTCTTAAGAACCTTTACTTCGCTGCGCGGCAGGTTGCCCATGGCGAGCAGGAGCGCGAACACGCCGATCGGGACATTGATGTAGAACACCGCGCGCCAGACGAAGGTATCGGTGAGCCAGCCGCCGAAGGTCGGACCGAGGACCGGCGCGACCATGATGCCGAGGCCGAAGATGGCGAGTGCCTGGCCGTGCTTCTCGCGCGGGAACGCGTCGAGCAGGATGGCCTGGCTCAAGGGCACGAGCGGCGCGCCGCAAATGCCTTGAGCCAAACGGAAGATCACCATGCTTTCGAGATTCCAGGACACGCCGCACAGCGCCGAGGAGATCACGAAGCCGACGATGGAGAAGATCAGCAAGCGGCGCCGGCCAAGGCGCGCGGACAGATAACCGGTGAGCGGCATCACCACCGCCGCCGAAACAAGATACGAGGTGAGCACCCAAGTGATTTGATCTGAAGTGGCGCCGAAGGTCCCGAGCATATGCGGGATGGCTACGCTCACGATGGTGATGTCGAGAACTTCCAGGACCGCCGTGAGCACCACGGCGATGACCAGCGCCGCCGAAGGCTTAGGCTGAAACCGCGCCGGTTCGGGAGGCAGCGGGAGCTCAGGGCGGACCCGCGGCGGATCGGGGGCGGGGGGCGGCGTTACGGGTTGCCGCGGCTGGCGCGGCTTCTTCGCGGCGGGTTTACGCCGGGTCATTTCTTGTCCTGAGAGGTGTTCTGGTCCTTGGTGGTGTCGATCGTCACCGTGGTGCTGGCGCCGACCCTGAGCGGCTTGTCAGGCGGCGGGTTGGTCAGGCTGATGCGCACGGGAAAGCGCTGCGTCACCTTCACCCAGTTTCCGCTCGCGTTTTCCGGCGGCAGCACCGAGAAGGTGGCGCCGGAGGCCGCGCTGATGCTCTCCACCGTCCCGTCGAACGTCACGTCGGGATACATGTCGAGGCGCACCGTGGCAGGCTGTCCGACCTTGACGCGGGCAAGATCGGTCTCCTTGAAGTTGGCGTCGACCCACCAGCGGTTGGCTTCGATGATGGCGAAGAGCGGCGCGCCGGCCTGGACGTTGGCGCCGGGCCGCAACGTCACGTTGGACAGCAAGCCGTCGGCAGGGGCGGTGGCGTGGGTCTTGACCCGGTCATGCGTCGCCTTGGAGAGCTGGGCTGCGGCGGCTCTGAGCTGCGTGGTCGGCGTAGTTATGGTGAGCGGCTTGTCCTGCTCCGTGGCGAAGGCGGTCTCTGCATCCTTGTAGGCCTTGAGCGCGTCCTGCCAGGCGCTCTCGGCGCTGTTGAGCTGGTCCGACGGAGGCTGGCCTGGCGCTTGCGCGTCCTTCGCGTCGCGATAGGTCTTGATCGCATCCTCGAGCGCCACGCGCTTCTGTTCGAGCGTGGCCGCTGCCGCCTTCAAGCTGTCGCCGGCGGTGCCGGCAGCGGAGGCAGCGGCATCGAATTGGGCGCGTGCATTGCGCAGTGCCGCGTCATAGAGCGTCGGATCGATATCGAATAGCGGGTCATTCTGCTTGACCGTTTCGTCGGTGCGCACATAGACATGGACGACCGGTCCGCTCACCTCAGAGGCCACGCGAACGATGTTCGATCCGGTATAGGCATTCTCGGTGGTGGGGTAGAGCGCGCTGTGGCGCCAATAGGCGAAGGCGCCGGCCACGGTCGCAACGATCACGGCGGCGAGCGCTACCCAGCGTATGGTCGCGACAGTGTTCGTGCTGGCGCGAACCTCGGTCGAAGCGTCTTGATTCACGGTGTTCTACCTCGGTTGCGCGGGGGGGGATTGGTCGGGGCTAGCCTCCAGGCCCGCAATCAAAGGCGAAGAGCGGCAGAATAATGGCGGAGGCTTAGACCGGTTGGCCGCCGGTCGCAAGGTTTCCCTTGCGACGCAACGATTGGCGGATTGCCCCTGGGTCTGTCGGCAAAAGCCGCCTGATCGCACCTCTGGCTGTGGCGCGCTTGCCTTCGCGCCGGTTCGGCTTCACATTGCGTCTGGGCGCCTGGAGAAGTCTGGCCATCGTTGGAGTGGCGCCCTTCAAGCATAGCTCGTCGATTCGAAATAGTGCGGCGAGGGAGCGGTGCGAGCCAGCTCCGAGGGTTGCGTGCCTACCGGCTGCGGAGACTTGCCGGGTGCCGGTCGCGCTCCGAGGCTTGGGGACACGGGAGGGAAGACGCATGACGCCTTCGACATTTATCGCGCGCATCTTGGGCCCGGTGCTGGTGATTGTCGGGATCGGACTGCTCCTGGAAGGCGATACCTTTAGCACCATGGCGGACGAGTTCCTGCACAGCTTGGCGCTCGTCTATTTGTCCGGCGTGATCACGCTCGCCCTCGGCCTTGCCATCCTCAACGTGCACCATCTCTGGGTGCGCGATTGGCGCGTTCTCGTCACCGTCTTCGGCTGGCTGTTTGTCATCGGCGGCATCTTCAGGCTGTTGGCCATGTCCGTGGTGCAAAGGGCGGGAGAGTCCCTCATGGCCCATCATCGCTGGCCGATCGCGGGCGCCATTGTCACGCTCGCGCTCGGCGCGTTTCTAACCGTGATGGGCTATCAGGACATTTGGGGCGGCGGCCCGCGTCCGCACCACCGCTCGAGCGCGGCAAGGAGCTCGGGCTCAGCGTCGCGCAGCGCCAAGCGTCCGCGGCGCAAGGCGAGCGAGGCTCGCTCCGCGCATTGAGCCGGAGGGCGATAGCGATAAGAATGCGCTCCAGGTGCCCGAAGCGCGGTAGCGCAAACGACAAGGCGGGTTTAGACTGACGCTAGTCCGAGGGGAGCCCCAGGAAAGGGGCTGAGAGTCCGCCTGCCTTTCGATGAAAGGCACCGGCGGAGACCCTTTGAACCTGATCCGGGTCATGCCGGCGAAGGGACAGGGAAGGCGCACTGCCCCAAGCCAGCGCCCCCGCACTACGGGAGCCTCACGATGAACAAGCCGATCTCCGCCAAGGACGTTCAACCGCCTAAAGTGAGCACCGGGCCGCTCACGGGAAGCCGCAAGGTCTATGCCTCGCCTGATGGTCACCCCGATCTCCAAGTACCGTTCCGCGAGATTGAACTCGCGGTTCACTCGTCGTTTCGTGTGTACGACACATCGGGCTCATACACCGATGCCGGCGAAGCGATCGACGTCAATCGCGGGTTGCCGCCGTTGCGGCAGGAATGGATCGCCGGGCGCGCGAACCTTCCCGGCAATCCCATCACCCAGCTTGAATTGGCCCGCGCCGGTATTGTCACCAAGGAGATGGTGTATGTGGCCTATCGCGAGAACATTGGGCGCGAACGGGCGGCCGACGAGGCTGAAGCACGGCTCGCCGATGGCGAGAGTTTCGGTGCGTCTATCCCATCCTTCGTGACTCCCGAATTCGTGCGCTCGGAAGTCGCGCGTGGTCGCGCCATCATCCCCGCCAATATCAATCACCCCGAATCCGAGCCGATGATCATCGGCCGGAACTTCGCGACCAAGATCAACGCCAATATCGGCAACTCGGCGGTGACCTCTTCGGTCGAGGAGGAGGTGGAGAAGATGGTGTGGGCGATCCGCTGGGGCGCCGACACCGTCATGGACCTCTCCACGGGACGCAACATCCACTTGACGCGGGAATGGATCATCCGCAACGCGCCGGTGCCGATCGGCACGGTGCCGATCTATCAGGCGCTGGAGAAGGTGCATGGCGATCCCGTCAAGCTCGACTGGAAGGTCTATAGAGACACGCTGATCGAGCAATGCGAGCAGGGCGTCGACTATTTCACCATCCATGCCGGCGTGCGCCTCGGCTACATCCACCTCACCGCGCCCCGCGTCACCGGCATCGTGTCGCGCGGCGGCTCGATCATGGCCAAGTGGTGCTTGGCGCATCATCGCGAGAGCTTCCTCTATGAGCGCTTCGAGGAGATCTGCGACATTATGCGGAAATACGACGTGTCGTTTTCGCTCGGCGACGGGCTTCGCCCAGGCTCGATTGCCGATGCGAACGATCGCGCGCAATTCGCGGAGCTCGAGACGTTGGGCGCGCTGACGAAGATTGCCTGGGACAAAGGTTGCCAGGTGATGATCGAAGGCCCCGGTCACATCCCCATGCACAAGATCAAGGTCAATGTGGAGAAGCAGCTTGCCCTTTGCGGCGAGGCGCCCTTCTACACATTAGGCCCGCTCGTGACCGATATCGCGCCGGCCTACGACCACATTACGAGCGCGATCGGCGCGGCGATGATCGGCTGGTTCGGCACCGCCATGCTTTGCTACGTGACCCCGAAGGAGCATCTCGGGCTACCGAACCGCGACGACGTGAAGGCGGGAGTCATCGCCTACAAGATCGCGGCCCACGCCGCCGACCTCGCCAAGGGCCACCCCGCTGCGGTCGCCCGCGACAATGCACTGTCACAAGCGCGCTTCGAATTCCGCTGGGAGGATCAGTTCAACCTCTCGCTCGATCCCGACACGGCGCGGAGCTACCACGACGAGACGCTGCCCAAGGAAGCGCACAAGCTTGCCCATTTCTGCTCGATGTGCGGCCCGAAATTCTGCTCCATGGAGATCACGCAGCAGGTGCGCGACTACGCGGCCAAGCTCGCCGAGAAGGAGGCTGGCATGGCCGAAATGAGCGCCAAGTTTCGCGAGATGGGCGCGACGGTTTACGTCGAGAATGACGGGGGGGGAGAATAGGTTCGTATCTTCTTTGGTCACGGTCACTAAGGCGTTGGAGTCATGCTGCCGAGCGGTGTCTATAGCAGCCCACCGCAAATCTATCAGTCATGCTGGTTACAAAGTCGCAAAGTCCCATCCGGACGTGCAACATTGGTGACATGAGATCTTCGAACTCCTTGAAGCTGAAGCTGCCCATGTCGATGCCGTCTTCTAAGTCAATAATTGCGTAGCAAATATCGTCGGCCGCCTCGACCAGATAGGCGAGAGGGTGCCGACACCAGCCCCCACCTCGAACAGGCAAAAGGCCAAGCTCGTTGGCTACGTCTTCGGCGTAGTCCTTCTCGGATTGAAAGAAACCGAATTTCCGTTTGACATTCCGCTCGGCATCCACACCCCAAGGGGTGACTTGGGTTTTCGCCTGCAGTCGGCGGAAAGGCTGCGAAAAGCAAATTCGGTCCTGATCTTCCTCGAAAGGACCAATGGCCAATCCACTTGGTTTCGCCGGCTTTCTACGAAGTCGCTTCCGACCCAGAAGTCGATCCCACTCCATTGTCGCCATCGGAGTTCCTTCATTACGCATCAAATGTAGAGCAAGACGACCTAGAGCTGCACGAGTTAAGGCTTGCTTTGCAACCCCCAATCGAAAGCCCGGCGCCGGCGGCACGAAGAGATGAGCGACACGTTCTGAAGGGCGGCGCTAAGGTACGGCTTGGCGGGTCTCGGGCATGTTCTGGCAAGGAGCGGAACGTCAAGGAAGAGATCGCGCTCGTCTCCGACCTCGCCATCTTCGTCCTGCTCGCGATCTTCGTCGCCAGAAGCTGACCTTGGCGATCAAACCTCCGGCAATGCATCGACGGTGGCTTGAACCTTGCTCAGCATGTCGTCGCATTCCGGGCGGACCTCCGCCTCGCGCCTGTTGATGGGGCCCCAATGCTTGCGGAGGCATCGAAGCCCGACGGCGGCGAACTCCGCGGCGAAGGCCGGACAGGCCTTTGACAGGCGCTGGAATTCCATGCCCGGTCCGTCGCCGAAATTTTCGAGATCGCGGAGCGAGCAGCGGACGCCTTCTTTGAAGACCTCGACGAATCCCGATGGGTTGGCGGAGTATTGAGTGAACAGAGTTGGCAGCAGGGGGCTCGCGGTCCTGGCATTGAAGCTCGTCTGAAATAGTCCGGCCTCGGCGGTCTCCGCGGTGGTATTCGAGGCCGATCTGTCTCGCCCCTCGCAGTAGCGTCCGGAACTTTCGCGCATGCCAAGGCCAGTCAACAGGACGAACACATGGCGAAGCGTGTCGGCGCCAGCAGCGGCGTTGCGCATTCCCGCCGCGGCAAAGATTGCGCTGTACCAGGCAAGGGCATCATGGGCGTCATCCCCGGTGTTGGCCTTGGCCATTTCGCTTGCGGCGGCATCGCCCACTTTCAGTTTGCAATAGACCCGAGCATAGACGAGGGCCATCCCCTTGATGTAACCGGCCGGCGCGACGCCGCGTTGCTTCCAGTGGAAGCGAGCAATCGCCGAGCGCGCCGCCATTTGCACGATTTGATCAAGCGTTGCGGGGGACAATTCGCCGGCCATCGCCACCTCCCAATCCCTCAAGGATCGTAGTTGTCGTACGGGTACCATAGCTCCGCGAACAGCGATTTCTGCCGCGCGACGGTGCAGCGTTGGACATGCACGCCGTCATAGAATCTCGGTTTGACGCCGGGCTTCCCCAAGCCGCGCC
>DASZGQ010000016.1:0-10527 GCA_035938735.1 Methyloceanibacter sp. | reverse complement strand
GAAGCAGCGCTGGTAGAACTCGGCGATCAGGCCGCGCTCGAGCTCATCGCATTTGTTGAGGAAGCTCAGCAGAAAGCCGGTGCCGACGTCGCCAAAGATCTCGGCGTTCTCAGCCCAGGTGATCACTGTGCGCGGGCTCATCACCGTGGAGAGGTCGCCATTCATGAAGGAGTTGCGGGTGAGCTCCGCCACGCGCACCATGTTGCCTACGATCTTGCGCCCCGAATCGGTGCTCCAGCTCTTGGCCTTGGCCAGCACGATGTTCACCTCGTCGTCATGGGGCAGGTAGTTGAGGGTGGCGACGATCGACCATCGGTCCATCTGGCCTTGATTGATCTGCTGCGTGCCGTGATACAGGCCGCTCGTATCGCCAAGGCCGATAGTGTTGGTTGTCGAGAACAGGCGAAAAGCGGGATGTGGCCTGATCACCTTCGACTGGTCGAGGAGCGTGAGCTTGCCGGAGACTTCGAGCACCCGCTGGATCACAAACATCACATCGGGGCGCCCCGCATCGTATTCGTCAAAGCAGAGCGCAGTGTTGGACTGGAGCGCGTAAGGCAGGATGCCTTCGCGGAACTCGGTCACCTGCTGTCCGTCGCGGATGACGATAGCGTCTTTGCCGACGAGGTCGATGCGGCTCACATGGCTGTCGAGATTGATGCGCATGCAGGGCCAATTCAGTCGTGCGGCAACCTGCTCGATATGGGTGGACTTGCCGGTGCCGTGATAGCCCTGGATCATCACCCGGCGGTTGTGCTTAAAGCCCGCGAGAATGGCGAGCGTCACTTCCCGGTTAAAGAGATAGTCAGGGTCGACATCCGGCACATGCTCGTCGGCCCGCGAATAGGCGGGCACTTCGAGATTGGTGTCGATGCCAAAAACTTGACGCACCGAAACTGTCATGTCCGGCAGCCCGGCTCCGTTGGTAGCAGCTGCAAAGGTCATGGGATTTAAGAGCCTGTTGATCGCATGCGATGCGGGGGCGCCGAAGCGTACGCCCGGAAAAGCGGGGTGAGGGTCAAGCCGCTCATGCAAGCCCCGCTTGGCGGAGATAGTTATAGGCTTGGATCACTTCGCGCAACTTGTCCTCGGAGCGGCGGTCGCCGCCGTTGCGGTCAGGGTGGTGGCGTTTAACCAAGTCCTTGAAGCGCGCCTTGATCTCGGCCTTGGAGGCGGAGTCCTCGAGATTGAGCTGGCGCAGGCATTTGCGCTCGGCCCGACGCAAAGGCCGGGCAGGCTCGCCAGTCTGATTCGGCGCTGGCCCAGATTTGGCGCCAAATAGCCCGAAAGGATCGTGCGTGGTGAAACGGTAGGCAAAGCCGTTGCGGCGCTCGCCGCTCCTTGCCGCCCGGTTGCGCGCCCAGGAATTCACGCCCACGAACCAGGTGGGGCGGTGGCCAATGGTATCGTCCTTCTGGTGCTTGATCACGTCCTCGTCCGGCATGCCGGCGAAGTAGTTGTAGGACTTGTTGTATTCGCGGACATGCTCGAGGCAGTAGCGGTGGTACTCGCCTTCGTGTCCGCGGCCCTTGGGCGCACGGTAGAGCCCGGGCTCCGCGCAGCCCTGCCACTCGCAATTGGGGCAGGCGTCGCGCACGAGCCTCGCCGCGTCTGGCTTGACGCGGAGCCGGTCGAAGAATTTCGAGTCGAGTTTCATCAGCATTGATTATGGGTAGTGAGCTTGGCGAGGGCAAGCTTCACCGCCCCCAATCTCGAACTGCGCCGCCAAGTCAGCTAGTCCGGGTTGATTAAAGCGCCTATTGAAGCTGCGATTGTTGAACAAAGTATGTCAGGGGCCGCTCCGCCGGGATGGGCGCCGGAGGGCCCGGGGGGCAAGCGATGCCGCGACGCATCTCCTGGGCCATGGTCGCCGCCTTGCTGCTCGCTGCGGTCTTCGTCGCAGCGACGCTCAGCGTGATGGACTACCCGCTCGGCGTCGCCTGGGATGAATTCGTTAAGCTCCGGGCCATCAGCACCGGCCGCGACCGCTTCTACCATCCTCTGGTCATGATCGACTTGGCGCAGGCCGCCGCGCTCGTCGTTCAGCTGCCCGATTGGCAGTCTCTGGCGCAGCTCGCTCGAATCCTTGCCGGCTTGGCCGGCGGCCTGCTGATCTTCGGGGCGTTCAGTTTGGCACGGCTCGTGCTGCCCGACCTGCCAGCCTTGGCGGCCGCCGCAGCCACGGCGGTGACGCCTCTCGTCACCGTGCATGCCCGAATCTTCAAGGAGGACACTTTTGTCGCGGCGTTTCCTCGTCTTGACGCTTGCCGCGCTAATCAGATTGCTACAATGCCCGGCGCCGCATCGAGCCATCTTGCTGGGCCTCCTTGCTGGACTTACCGCAGGTTCGAAATATATCGGCGTGCTCATCGTGCCGTTCGCTGTCGTTGCTATCCTGCTGGTTCCCACGCCCGGGCCAGAACGGCGGCTCATGCGGGCCGCGACCCGAAACAATTATTTCGCGCCGAAGGACCCGACTCCGGAGTCGATGGCGGGCTACTATCGTGGCCTGAATGCGCTACCCCATCTTGAGGTGTCTAGCGGACGGCCAACCATGGGGTACTTCAATCCGGCGCTCCGGGTCGTTGCCTTGGACGGGTCGGTGGAGAGATTGAAGACGCTTGCCGAGCAGATTAGAGCTGCCGCCCCGACCTTCACCGTGCGGTTGATCGAGCAAGCCAACACGAAATAGCTCATTTGCCGAGAGAGGATGTGGTCCAGATGCGTGTCGAGGAGTCAATTAGGCAGAAGTTGCGTGGCGCCTTCGCGCCAGCGGTGATCGAGGTGGTGAATGACTCGCGTCGCCACGCCGGTCATGGCTCCTCGCCACAAACCGGCGAAAGCCATTTCAGCGTCATGGTGGTGTCGGCCGCCTTCGCCGGGAAGTCGCGGCTTGAGCGACACCGCATGGTCAATACCGCGCTCGCCGAGGAGCTTGCCGGCCCCGTGCATGCCCTCGCTGTCACCGCGCTGACCCCCGAGGAGCAGGCGAAGAGGACTTAGGGCCTCAGGAGGCTTTGCTCTGTGCGCGCTTGGTCTTCCGCGCCGCGGACAGCGGCGTCACGCGAAGCGCGGTGATGCGGTTCTGTTGCCGCCGCAGCACCTCGAAACGGAAGCCGTGAAAAGTAAAACACTGGCCGGGCTCGGGGATTGTCTGCGCCTCGTGGATGACGAGGCCGGCGATGGTCGTGGCCTCTTCGTCGGGAATGTCCCACTCCATCATGCGGTTCACGTCGCGGATCGGCACCGAGCCGTCCACGATCAGCGACCCGTCCGGCTGCACCCGCGCGGCGAGCGAGGCGATATCGGTCTCGTCGATGATATCGCCGACGATCTCCTCGATAATATCTTCGAGCGTGACGAGGCCCATGACCTCTCCATACTCGTCGACCACGATGGCGAAATGCGCTTTACGCTTGAGGAAGGCGTTGAGCTGATCCTTGAGCGTGGTTGAGTCCGGCACGAACCAGGGCGGCGTCGATAGCGACAAAATGTCGAGCGTGCTCAAGTCGCCGCGTGCTTCGCGAAGCGCCCTGAGCAGCGTCTTTGCGTGCAGGATGCCGACGATCTCCTCGCGCTCGCCGCGCCACAGCGGCAGCCTGGTGTGCGAGCTCTTCAGCGCCGCGTCGACCACCTGATCGGTGGGCAAATCGACATCGATCGCATCCATCTTGGTCCGGTGCACCATGATGTCGGACACGGTGAGCTCGCGGAGGTCGAGCACGCCGCCGAGCATGTCGCGGTCGAGCTTCACCACGCCGCCTTCCTTGTGGTGCAGATCGATGGCGCCGCGCAGCTCCTCATGTGCCGACAGCACCTCGACATCGTCGCTGACCGAGGCGCCGAACAGGCGCAAGGTATGGCGGACAAGGAACTGCATGGCGCGGGTCACCGGCGCCAACACCGCCACAACGAAGCGCACTGCAGGAGCAACAAAAAGCGCCATGCGGTCGGCGTTGACGATGGCGTAGGTCTTGGGCAACACCTCGGCGAACAGGACGACCAGCACCGTCATCACCGCCGTGGCATAGGCGACGCCAACTTCGCCGAACAGCGTAAGAAACAGGCTCGTGGCGAGCGCGGAGGCGGCGATGTTGGCGAGGCTGTTGCCGAGCAGGATCGCGCCGATCAGCCGTTCGCGGATCGACAGCAGCCAATTGACGATACGAGCGCGGCGGTTGCCGTCTTGCTCGAGCGCATGCATGCGCGCGCGCGAGGCCGCGGTCAGCGCCGTCTCCGAGCCGGAAAAGAACGCCGAGAGGATCAGCAGTCCGAGTATGGCGCCAAGCGAAATTCCCAGGGTCATCGGCGGGCGCACTCCCGTTTAAGAAACGCGCTCAAACGATCCATAGCCACGTCGCGCTCCACGAAGGCCTGTCCGATGCCGCGCACGAGCACCAGCGCAAGCCTGCCCCCCTGCACCTTCTTGTCCTGCGCCATGAGCTCGAACAGCCGCTCGGGCGTGGGCGGAACGCCAGGAATGTCCGCGATCCGGCCCGGCAGGCCGACGGCAGCCAAATGCCGTTCGACTTGTTCAGCATCGCCTGCGGGGCAAAGACCTTGTTCGGCCGAGAAGCTGAAGGCAAGGCGGGTGCCGATGGCGATGGCTTCGCCATGCAGGAGGCGGTCGGAATAGCCGGCATAGGCTTCCAGGGCGTGGCCAAAGGTATGCCCGAGATTGAGCAGAGCCCGCATCCCGCTCTCCTCGCGTTCGTCGGCTTCCACGATCGCCACTTTAGCGCGGACGCTGGTGGCGATCGCCGAAGCGCGCGCCTCGCCCTCGCCAGAGAAAACTTGCGGCCAGGTCTCTTCAAGCCGGGCGAAGAAGGGGGCGTCGCCGAGCAGCCCATATTTCATCACCTCGGCGTAGCCCGCGCGGAATTCGCGGGGAGCAAGCGTGGCAAGCACCGAGATGTCGGCGAGCACCAGGCTCGGCTGATGAAACGTGCCGATCAAGTTTTTGCCCTGCGGCGTGTCGATTCCGGTCTTGCCGCCGACCGACGAGTCGACCTGGGCCAGCAAGGTCGTCGGTATTTGCACGACGCGGACGCCGCGGCGAACGATGCTCGCGGCAAAGCCGGCAAGATCGCCAGCCACGCCGCCACCAAGGGCGATGACGGCATCGCCGCGCTCGACGCCAAGCGTGAGCAGTCGCTCGCAAACTTCGGCGAGCACGGGAAAGCTCTTACTTGCCTCGCCGGGCGCCACCGCCACCTCCCCAAGAAAGAGCCGGCCGAGGCTTGCCTTCAGCCGGTCGAGATAAAGCGCGGCCACATTGGTGTCGCTGACGACCGCCGAGCGCGCGCCCGGAAGCGTCGCGGCAATGCGCGATCCAGCTGCGTCGAGCAGACGCCTGCCAATGACGATGTCATAGCTTCGCTCGCCGAGCCCCACGCCGATCGTGGACCCGTCTGACTTAGGCACCGATGTTGCCAATCCATCTCGCATCGTCACACCTTGCCGCGGCCTTTGCCGCCGGCTTGCTTTGTATCGCAGCCAAGCCAGCGCGACAGCGCCTCCACCACTTCGGCGACAATCACGTCATGGGGCAGGTCGCGGCTCTCAACCGTAATGTCGGCCTCGGCATACACCGGATAGCGCTTTTCCATCAGGTCGCGCATCACCTTGTCGGGGTCGCCGGAAGCGAGCAACGGCCGGTTGCCGCGCCGCCTCACCCGATGGAGCAGCACCGGCAATTCTGCCTTGAGCCACATGGAAATGCCCCCCGCCTTGATGTTGGCCCGCGTGCGAGCATCCATGTAGGCCCCGCCGCCGGTGGCGAGAACCTGAGGCCCGCTTTGCAACAGCCGGGCAATGACCCTGGATTCGCCCTGGCGAAAATAGGGCTCGCCATGCTCGGCGAAGAGCTCGCTAACGGTCTGGCCAGCGGCAAGCTCGATCTCGCTGTCGGCATCGGTGAAGGGGAGGTCGAGCCGGTTGGCGAGCCGCCTGCCGACCGCCGTTTTGCCGGCTCCCATGAGGCCGATCAGCACGATGCTCCTCGCGGAAAGGGCTTCGCGAATTCGTGCCAGCCGCTCCTGCGTCAGTTCTTTCTTGCGCTCAGTCAGTCGTAGGTTCATCCATTGATCGGGGCGGCGCGCCGAGCAGCCGCCCGAGACGATCCGAGGGCCGGCACGGTTCCACGATTTTCTCGTGCTGACAACGGCCTTTCGAATCGTCCGTCATGTCGTGGGCCGGTCGGCGCCCGGCGATCGGGGCCATAATAAGGCCCCCTTCGAGACTACAAAAACGCTTTACGGAGAGAGGACGAGAAGACCTAGGGACACGAGCGCCTCGATGCCGACACTCTTTCGATTCCTGATGGTTTTGGGGGTGATCGCCGGTGTCGTCACTGGAAGCCTCTATGTGCTCGCCGAATATTTCCAGCCGCAGCCCAAGGAAATTTCCAAATCCTTGCGTAACGTCAAGGTGCGGACCGAGTAGGAGTCTCCTCGCCGGGCTCGCTTTCACGCTCGCCGCCATCCTCGGCGGATGGGGACCCGCTTTGGCGCAGGTCGAGCGGCGCCAGCTCCCCGTGTTGCAAGGCAAAGCCCAGCCGCAAGCCAATGACGGGCCGGCAGCGCCGGCAGCAGCACCGCCGACGGAGTGGACTCCGCGCCCTCAGACTTACGCGCCCGCGCTGCCGCAAAGCCCCGGGACAGCCCAAGGAGAGAGTACGCTCCCGCCAGATCTGTGGCGCGGGCTTGAGGGCAGCGCGCTCGCGCGGCTGCTTGCCCAAGTGCCGCTGCCTTCTCCCTCACCCGCGCTCGCGGGTCTGCTTGCGCGGGCGCTTGCCACCAACCCTGAAGGCGCTGGCGGTGAGACGGCCATGAGGGTCGCGGCGCTCGAGGGGGCCGGGCGCGTCAATGAGCTGACGGAGATGTCACGAAGCCTCGTTGAGGCCAACGAGCCGGGCGCGGCCGCGTCTTACGCCTTGGCGCTGTTGGCCGCCGGCCGCACTGCGGATGCATGCTCGGTGCAGCTTGGCAGCGAAGCGCAGCCGGATGCCTCCTCGAAGCGAGCGACCTTCCTCATTCCGGTCTATTGCGCTGCCTTCAGCGGCGACAAGGCAAGCGCGAGGCAGGCGCTCAATGTTGCCCGCGGCAACAGCGTGGATGTGGGGCTTGCCGCGAGCGCCGTCGACGGCCGGCCCCCACGTGCTGTTTCAAAGAACGTCGACGTGCTCGACTATCTCTTCTTGAAGCTCGGCCAGGCCGGCAATCGACCTGACATCGCCGCCAAAGCCTCTCCCGAGCTTCTCTTCCTCTTGGCGCGCGACGACGAAGCCAGGGCCGAGCTTCGCCTTGCCGCGGCGGAACGCGCGGCCTCCCTCAACGTCATCGACGGCGAAACGCTCGCCGCAGTTTACCGGGAGGCCGCCCAGCGGCTTCCCAAATCAACGCAGACGCCAGCAGCGCTACGGGCGAAGCTGTTTGCCGCGCTTGAGGGCCAGACGTCGGAAGGGACTCGCGCCGACTCGATCGACGCCCTGCTCACAAGCGGCAAGGACGCGAGGATTGAGATTCCGATGGCGCAAGCCATGGCGCAAGCGATCAACGGGTTCGCACAAGACACCCAAGCGGATTTCGCCGAGACCGGGGTGCGCGTGGCGGCGCTTGCCGGTGATGACCAGACCGCCTGGGATTTGACGGAGTCCGCCGGGGCTCACGGGCGCAGCTGGCAGTTGCTGCTCGTGACAACCGATCCTTCGAGCAAGCGGGCGCATAACTCGTTAGAGTCCGGCGTGGACATCGCGCTGAAAGCCGGGCTGCCTGGCCCCTTGCTGCAACGGCTCGTCACGGTGCTCGATGCGCTCGGCGAAGAGGTGCCGATCCCGCTCTGGGATCTTGCCGCCAAGACTCCGCAGCCGGATGATGGTTATCTGCCAGCAACGGGTCTGCTCTCCACCTTGAAAGAGGCGGCCGATGCGGGCGACGTGGGACGCACGATCCTACTCGCGGCTTGCGTGTTCGGGCCGGACGGCCCGCAAGGTGCCCATCTGATCGCCCTTGGTGACGGATTGCGGGCGCTGAAGCGCGTTGGGCTCGACGCCGAAGCAAGGCGCCTTGCCTTTGAGGCGCTCTACGCCCATTGGCCCGCGCGCGGAAAGGCCTGACCCTTGGGCGCTCCGAAAGGGGGATCCGGCGCCCGCGAGCAGTCTGAGCTTGCGCTCTTCCTCGACATGCTCATGGCAGAGAGGGGCGCCGCGGCGAAGACCATCGAGGCCTATGCGCGGGATCTGAGCGAGTTTCTCGCTTTTCTCGCTGCCAAGCGGAAGACCGCGCTAGACGCTTCGGCTGACAGCGTGCGCGCCTACCTAGCGCAGCTCAGTCGCAAGGGGCTCGCCGCCACCTCGCGGGCGCGGAAACTTTCCGCGATGCGTCAGTTCTTCCGCTTCATTTTGGCCGAAGGCATACGCTCCGACGATCCATGCTCGGCCATCGACAGTCCGAAGCTGCCGCGCCCATTGCCGAAATTGCTCTCCCTTGCCGAAGTCGAGGCGTTGCTCGAAACCGCGGCGCAAGGGGTAGAGCATGCAGGCGAAGGCTCGGCGAAGAGGCGTGCGCTCCGCATCAATGCCCTGCTCGAGACGCTCTACGCTACGGGCTTGCGCGTGTCTGAGCTGCTCGGCCTGCCGCGCAACGTGCTGACCAGTGACGACCAGGTCATGACCATCAAGGGCAAAGGTGGACGCGAGCGCCTCGTGCCCCTCAACGACTCCGCTCGCAAGGCACTTGCCGACCATCTTGCGGCGCTTGCCGCCGACGAGGCGCAGGGGAGGGCGCGCTCGCCCTGGCTGTTCCCGTCCGGCGACGGGACGCAGCATCTGACCCGGCAGCGCTTCGGCCAGGAGCTGAAGGCGCTCGCTTCTGCCGCCGGAATCGAGCTGTCACGGGTCTCGCCGCATGTGCTCCGCCATGCCTTTGCCAGCCATTTGCTGGAGCGAGGGGCGGATTTGCGCACGGTGCAGCAGCTTCTGGGTCACGCCGATATCTCGACCACGCAGATCTATACCCACGTCATCGAGGAGCGGCTGCGGCGCCTTGTCGAGCAACATCACCCCTTGGCTCAGGTGCATTTAACCAAACGGAGCTAGGTTTAGGGCCCAGTGGCTCCGGTATTGCCGGTTGACACGATTTCGCCCCAAGGCCACTTAACAAGCACGTTCCCGCCGCCTTAGGTGCGGCAACTCGCCAATTCGCGGGTTCGATGGGCCACCTTTCGCCAAATGCGCACGTATCTCGACTTCGAAAAGCCGGTTGCCGAGCTTGAAAGTAAGGTCGCCGAGCTGAAAGCGCTCGCCGCCGAGCAGCGCTCCGTGTCCATCGAGGAGGAGCTTGCCAAGCTCGAGGCCAAAGCGAAGGAGGCACTCGAGGAGACCTACTCGGAGTTGACCCCCTGGCAGAAGACGCAAGTCGCCCGTCACCCAGAGCGGCCGCACTTCCGCAACTATATCGACGGGCTGGTTCAGGATTTCACGCCGCTTGCGGGCGACCGCTACTTCGCCGAGGACCAGGCGATCATCGGCGGCATCGGACGGCTCAAGGGCCGCTCGGCAGTGATCATCGGCCATGAAAAGGGCTCCGACACCGAGGGTCGTATCAAGCACAATTTCGGCATGGCGCGCCCCGAAGGCTACCGCAAGGCACAGCGGCTCATGGAGATGGCAGACCGCTTCTCGATCCCGGTGGTGAGCCTGGTCGATACGGCAGGCGCTTATCCCGGGATCGGCGCAGAGGAGCGGGGGCAAGCTGAGGCCATTGCCCGCTGCACCGATACGTGTCTGAGCCTCGGCGTGCCCATCGTGTCGGTGATCATCGGGGAAGGCGGCTCAGGCGGGGCCGTGGCCATCGCCACCGCCAATCGCGTCTATATGCTGGAGCACGCTATCTACACTGTCGCCTCGCCGGAAGCCGCGGCATCCATCCTGTGGCGGGATTCAAGCCGGGCCGTCGATGCCGCTACCAACATGAAGATTACCGCCCAAGACTTGCTCAAGCTCGGGGTCATCGACGGCATTATCGCCGAGCCCATCGGGGGGGCCCACCGGGACGGGAAGGAAGTGGTTCAGGCAACCGGCGACCGGATCGGCCAGGCTTTGGCCGAATTCGACGACATGGCGCCGGAGGCCATTCGCAAAGCAAGGCGGGAGAAATTCCTGGGCATCGGCCGTATAAGCTGAGGATTCTGCCCAGAAAAAGGCCAATTTTGAATCCCACTGTGCTCTTGCTGCCGCTATAATGGCAGGGCAGTTCGGGGGTATCGGAGTTCTGGCGCCCAGGGGGACTTTCGGCGCTAACTTCGCTTTAACCCGTTGAGGATTGAACTTGGACGAGGTGCGCAAGGGGCACTGCGTATGCTTCGCCTAGGCTGGATCAACGCCGTCATAGCGGCGGGCGTGCTGACGTCAGTTATCGCGCTCGGTGGCTGCGGACAGTTTTCGCCGCCTTACCTCAAGCCGCTCTCCACGCAGACGCAGGCACTGCTCGCCCAGAAGAGCATGACCGAAGAGTCGCCCATCCTGGT
>DASZGQ010000015.1:0-6896 GCA_035938735.1 Methyloceanibacter sp. | reverse complement strand
CTATCGATCGTGGCGGCGCGCTGATTGGCTGCGTCGGCTATCGTGCCACCGAAAAGACCCATGCCGAGATGGGCTATTGGATCGGCAAGCCGTATTGGGGCATGGGCTACGCCACCGAGGCCGCGCAGGCGCTTATCCTCTACGCCTTCCAGAAAGAGAACTTCTCCTATTTCACGGTCGGCCATTTCAAGGAGAACCCCGCCTCGGCGCGCGTGATCGCCAAGCTTGGCTTTGAACCTTCAGGGGAGGTCTTACGCGATTGCGCCGCGCGCGGCAACAAAGCCCGTTGTCTGACCTACCGGCTCTATAAAGAGAGAGCGCTTGCTGGCGAGACGGTCGGGGCGAATAGGACTTTGCGTTAAACAACTCGTGCTTTAACCCCTTGACCAGCGCTTGCGCCGGTGGGTTTGGGCGCGGCCTCTCCCCCGCAAAGGGCAAAGGCGACACCGATCTCGCATCCAAGTCTAACCATGCAGTTCCTCGATTCTGCCAAAGTCTATGTGCGCTCCGGTGATGGCGGCAATGGTTGCGTCAGCTTCCGCCGCGAGTAGTTCATCGAGTTCGGCGGCCCCAACGGGGGCGATGGCGGCAAGGGTGGCGACGTCATCGTCGAATGCGTGGCGAACCTCAATACGCTGCTCGATTATCGCTACCAGCAGCACTTCAAGGCGAAGAAGGGCGGCCACGGCATGGGCCAAAACCGCACTGGCGCCGGTGGCGCCGATGTGGTGCTGAAGCTGCCGCCGGGGACGCAGATCTTCGCGGAGGCTGACGAAACCCTGATCGCCGACCTGACAAAGCCTGGCGACCGCGTTGTGCTGCTGCGCGGTGGCAATGGTGGTTTCGGCAATGCACGCTTCAAGTCCTCGACCAATCAGGCGCCGCGCCGGGCGAACCCAGGACAGCCCGGCGAAGAGATGACCATCTGGCTCAGGCTGAAGCTAATCGCTGATGCCGGGCTCGTCGGCCTGCCTAACGCCGGCAAGTCGACCTTTCTCGCCGCAGTGAGCGCGGCAAAGCCGAAGATCGCCGACTATCCTTTCACCACGCTCCATCCCAATCTCGGGGTCGTTCGCGTGGACGGCACCGACTTTGTCTTGGCGGACATCCCAGGCCTGATCGAGGGCGCCCATGAAGGTGCCGGCATCGGCGACCGCTTCCTAGGTCATGTTGAGCGCTGCGCGGTGTTGCTGCATCTCGTCGATGCCACCCTCGACGATCCTGCTGATGCCTATCGCATTATTCGCGGCGAGCTCGAGGCATATGGCGCGGGGCTTGAGGAGAAGCCTGAGATCGTGGCACTGTCGAAGTCTGACGCAGTGCCGGCCGATGAGCTCAAGCGCAAGGCGAAGGCGCTGATCAAGGTCGCAGGTGAGAAGCCTCTCGTGCTCTCTGCCGTGAGTGGCGACGGCATGACGCCTGCGTTGCGGGCACTTGCGGCGGAGATCAAAGCGGCGAGGGCCAAGCGCAATGCGCGGGAGCGGCGTGACGCTGGATGGCGGCCATGAGGGCGGAGTGGGCAAACGCCAAGCGCCTCGTGGTCAAGATCGGCTCATCGCTCCTGGTGGACAGTACGAGCGGTACGCTGAAAGCGGATTGGCTCGATTCGCTCTGCGACGACATCGCCAAGCTCAAGGCGCAAGGCAAACAAGTCATCGTCGTGTCCTCCGGCGCCATCGCGCTCGGCCGCAATGTGCTGAAGCTGCCCAAGGGCGCGCTCAAGCTCGAGGACAGCCAGGCGGCCGCCGCCGTCGGGCAGATCGATCTGGCGCACGCTTATGAAGACGCCTTCCGCGCCCGCGGGCTGGTCGCGGCGCAGGTGCTGCTTACCCTCGGCGACACCGAGGAGCGCCGGCGCTATCTCAACGCGCGCAACACCATGACGACGCTGCTCACCCTCGGCGCCGTGCCGGTGGTGAATGAGAACGACACAGTGGCGACGAGCGAGATCCGCTATGGCGACAACGACCGGCTTGCCGCGCGCGTCGCCTCGATGATGAGCGCAGACTGCCTGGTGCTGCTCTCCGACGTGGACGGCTTCTATACCGCGCCGCCGGGCTCCTTCGCGAATGCGCGCCGCCTCGATGAAGTGCGCGACATCACGCCGGAGATCGAAGTCATGGCCGGCGATGTCGGCTCCGAGCTGTCGCGGGGCGGCATGGTGACCAAGATCGAGGCGGCGAAGATCGCAGTCGCCGGGGGCACGCATATGGTCATCGCCAGCGGCAAGGTGCTCAATCCACTGGCAGCGCTCGCCGGAAGCGGCGGGTGCACTTGGTTTCTCGCGCACTCTGACCCCGTCGCGGCGCGCAAGCGCTGGATCGCCGGCACGCTCGAGCCGAAGGGCTCCGTCATTGTCGATAACGGCGCGGCGGAAGCGCTGTCGCGCGGCAAGAGCCTCTTGCCTGCCGGCGTCACCAAGATAGAAGGAAGTTTCGAGCGCGGCGACGCCGTGATGATCCGCAGCGGCGAGGGTGCCGAGCTCGGCCGCGGGCTTGCCGCTTACGACCACGAAGAGGCAAGGCGCATCATTGGCCGCAAGAGCAGTGAATTGCCGGAGATTCTCGGCTACCGTGGCGATCCGGAGCTGATCCACCGCGACGATATGGTGCTGTACCGGAAGGGTTAGGAGTCAAATGTCCGTTCTAGCTGGACAGCCGCAGACAAGCATCGAGCCGATGATGCTCTATATGGGGCGCATGGCGCGCGAAGCCGCGCGCGAGCTTGCGCTTGCCACGACGGCACAGAAGAATGCCGCGCTCGAAGCGATGGCAAAGCGGCTAGAAGCCCGCGCTGGTGCGATCCTCGAAGCGAACAAGAACGATATCGATGCCGCGCGCGGCAAGAGCCGCGATGACGCTTTCGTCGACCGGCTCGCGCTGAACGAGGCGCGCGTGGCGGCGATGGCAAAAGGTTTGCGTGACATCGCAGCACTTCCCGATCCCGTCGGCGAGGTGACCGCGTCATGGACGCGGCCGAATGGCTTGCAGATCTCCCGCGTACGCGTGCCGCTCGGCGTGATCGGCATCATCTATGAGAGCAGGCCGAACGTGACAGCGGATGCCGGCGGGCTTTGCATAAAATCCGGAAACGCCGTGATCTTGCGCTCTGGCTCGGAGAGCTTTCTCACCTCGCTCGTGATCTGCAACGCGCTAGCCGAGGGACTGGTAGAAGCAGATCTGCCAGAGGCCGCGATTCAGCTCGTGCCAACGGTGCAGCGCGAGGCGGTCGGCGTCATGCTCGCTGGGCTCGGCGGCGCCATCGACGTGATCGTGCCGCGCGGCGGCAAGAGCCTTGTTACCCGCGTGCAAGAGGAGGCGCGCGTGCCGGTGTTCGCGCATCTCGAAGGCATCTGTCACGTCTATGTGCATCAGCCCGCAGACGCCGCCATGGCTAAAAGGATCGTCCTCAACGCCAAAATGCGGCGGATCGGCGTGTGCGGCGCGGCAGAAACGCTTCTTGTGGATCGCGCCGCGGCGCCGACCCATCTTGGCCCCCTCGTCGATGCGCTTATCGAGGCCGGCTGCGAAGTGAGGGGCGATCCAGACACGCAGCGCACCGACAGCCGGGTCAAGTCGGCGAGCGAGGACGACTGGTCCACCGAATATCTCGACGCCATCCTCGCGGTGAGGGTGGTGGACGGGCTCGACGCCGCCATCGATCACATCGCGCGCTACGGCTCGCAACATACCGAGGCCATCATCACCGACGACAAGGCTGCCGCGGAGCGCTTCCTTGCTCGCGTCGACAGCGCCATCGTGCTGCACAATGCCTCGACGCAATTCGCCGATGGCGGAGAGTTCGGCATGGGGGCGGAGATCGGCATCGCCACGGGGCGCTTCCATGCGCGCGGGCCCGTTGGGGTCGAGCAACTGACGACATTCAAATACGTCGTGCATGGCTCCGGCCAGATCAGGACTTGATGGGTAACAAGAATCTTGCCCGGCCTCAGCGGGTGCCGATGGCGGCGCCGAACATGCGCATCGGGCTCCTCGGCGGTTCGTTCAATCCCGCTCATCAGGGCCACCGGCAGATCAGCCTCGCAGCCATGAAGCGGCTCGGACTCGATCAGGTCTGGTGGCTGGCAAGCCCCGGCAATCCGCTCAAAGAGACGAGCGGGGTGCCGGACCTCGCGTCCCGCGTGACGGCGGCGCGGGAGATTGCCCATCACCCAAGGATCGTCGTCACGGGTTTCGAGGGCGCTCGCGTCGATGGCGGGCGCGGCAGCGTCTACACCATCGATACGCTGCGCTTCCTCAAGCGCCGCTTTCCCTCCGTCGACTTCGTGTGGCTGATGGGCGCCGACAATCTCGTTTTGTTCCATCGCTGGCGGGACTGGGAGAAGCTGTTCGGCCTCGTGCCGATCGCCGTGCTCGACCGGCCCGGCTACCGGTTGAAGGCGAGGGCAAGCAAGGCTGCGCAACGCTTTGCCTTTGCCGCGCTCGATGAATCGGACGCGCGGGGACTCGCAGCCATGGAACCGCCGGCCTGGACCTTGCTCACGCTTCCGCTCTCTGACCTTGCCTCAACGAGCTTGCGCGGTGGCAAGGCGTCCAAGCCCCCTCGCGCGGAAGCGCGCAAGGCGGCGAAGACCGCAAAGAAAGAGGCGAAGAAGGCAGAGAAGGCCGCCAAGCGGTGCATCAAGAAAGTCGCGAAGCAGGCGAAGAAGGGGGCGAAGAAGGGTACCAAGTCCAAGGACACCAAGAAAAGTAAGAAAAGTGCGAAGCGACACTAGCTATTGAAGTTTTGCCACGACGCAGACTATGTTGGCATTGAAGGGCACCGAAAGACGGCCTTCGGCGTTTAGCCGGAGCGAAGCGCAATGGGGCCGCTTCGGCAGGAGCAATGACAGAAGGACATCTACCCAAACATGCGCTCACCAAGAGAGGGTGCCCATAACGGCACGCCTCCCTCCGGCTTTGCGTCATTTCGCGCAACGCCGAACCGTTTGCTCAGCGTCGTGCTCGACACACTCGAAGATGCCAAAGCCGAGGGCGTCGTGTGCATCGACATCAAGGGCAAGACCTCGATCGGCGACCAGATGGTCGTGGCCTCGGGGCGCTCGCAACGGCATGTTGGCGCCGTTGCCGATCACCTCATCAGAAAGCTCAAGGATGAAGGCTTCGGACGCGCCCGCGTCGAGGGCCTTCCCCATTGCGACTGGGTGCTGATCGACGCCGGCGATGTCATCGTCCATATCTTCCGCCCGGAAGTCCGGGGGTTCTATAATCTTGAGAAGATGTGGTCTGCCGACCGCCCAATGGAGCGCATGGTGGTTTGATCCGCCGCCGTCGTTCCAGGGGCTAGGCCTTACAACATGCGGCTCCTCATTGCTGCCGTGGGCAGGCTGAAGCAGGGCCCAGAACGTGATCTGTTCAGGCACTATCTCGGCCGCACCGAGATGGCCGGCAACAAGCTCGGGCTTGCGCCGGTGACGGTGGTCGAGGTGCCCGAGTCGCGCGGACCCACGCCCGCCGCCCGCACCGCCGCCGAAGCCATGGTGATGCTCGGCAAGGTGCCGCCTTCATACAAACTCGTTTGCCTTGATCGCGAGGGCGAACAGCTCGGCAGCGCCAAGTTCGCGAAAGCGATCAGCGGATTTCGGGACAAAGGCGCCCCTGGCCTCGCCTTTCTCGTGGGTGGCGCGGAGGGGCTTGCGCCCGAAGTGCTGGTTCGCGCCGATCTCAAGCTGTCGCTCGGGCCGATGACCTTGCCGCATGGACTAGCCCGCATCGTGCTCGCCGAGCAACTCTATCGCGCGGCGACCATTCTCGCCGGTCATCCTTATCACCGTGCCTGACCTGAATTTCCCGCAAGTCGGAAGCGATTAAGGATTGTTCTGCATATTCGCCATGATTCTGCCGTATCGCTCCGCTTCCGTCCCTGCTCGCTCGAGTTCTTTTTCTCAAGCCGGCGGCCTAGAGACGGGACGGGGGAAGAGCACGCTGGTCACTACGGATGGCGCCAATCCATCGGTCCCCTGAGCTGACATTCCGGTTGGGCACAACCGGCTTACTTCTCCTGTGGCTCTTGAGCACGTTCCCCTTGTCGGTTGCGGCGGAGGACGACCTCTCCCGCGAGGAGGCACAGAAGAAACTCGACGAAACCTCGCAGAAGCTGCAGTCGAGCCGCGCCCAAGAGCAGGGTCTCGTCCAAGGCGTGGCTGAGCTCACCGAGGCGCGAGCCAAGCTCAACACTGAGCTGATCGAAGCAGGCAAGCAGGTGCAGGCGAGCGAAGCAAAATTGTCGGAGACCGAAGCCAAGTTGAGTGAGCTGACCGACCAGGTGACCGTCATTCGCAACTCGATCACCGATCGAAAGGAAACCATCGTCAAGATGCTCTCCGCCATGCAGAGGATCGGCCGGACGCCGCCGCCCGCGCTCGTCACCCGACGGGACGACGCCCTTGCGGTCGTGCGCAGCGCCATGCTGCTGGCGCAGGTCTTTCCCGAACTGAAATATCAGGCTGACAATCTGTCGCAGGAGCTCGACGGCTTGGTCAAATTGGAGACCGGTATTCGCGAGCAGCGCGACACCCAGAAGGGCGAGACCGACAGGCTCACGGCGGACCGGAACCGTATAGACGAACTGCTCGAGGAGAAGAAGACGAAGCTTGCTCAGGGCGAGGCCGATCTCGTCTCGACCCACCAAGCGGCGCTGACGCAGGCTGCGGAAGTCATCGAGCTCAACGACCTGATTGCGCGGCTCGACGAGCGGATCGCCAAGGCCGAGATCGCTCAATACGACGCCGAAGTGGTTGCCGAGAAGGAATTGCGCGCCCGGGAGCAGAGCCAGTCGCTCGCCACCCCGGCCAACGAGAAGGTCATCGAGCTCAAGCCCGAGTCGACCAAGGTCGCCTTTGCCAGCCCGGCCCGCATGAAGCCTGCCTTGCCGTT
>DASZGQ010000014.1:0-2311 GCA_035938735.1 Methyloceanibacter sp. | reverse complement strand
GCCAGGCCCACTTCGAGGTGCTGGATTCGGCGCTGTCGGAGGAGGCGGTGCTGGGCTTCGAGTACGGCTTCTCGCTCACCGACCCCAACACGCTGACCATGTGGGAGGCTCAGTTCGGCGACTTCGCCAACGGCGCCCAGGTGGTCATCGACCAGTTCATCTCGTCCGGCGAGCGCAAATGGCTGCGCATGTCGGGGCTCGTCATGCTGCTCCCCCATGGCTATGAGGGCCAGGGCCCGGAGCATTCGTCGGCGCGGCTCGAGCGCTATCTCCAGCTTTGCGCCGAGGACAATTGGCAGATCGCCAATTGCACCACGCCGGCCAATTACTTCCATGTGCTCCGGCGCCAGCTGCACCGCCAGTTCCGCAAGCCGCTCGTGCTGTTGACGCCGAAGTCGCTGCTCCGTCACAAGCGCGTGGTATCGACTCTCGCCCAGTTTGGGCCCGGCACGAGCTTTCACCGGGTGCTGTGGGACGATGCCCAGTTTCTGCAAGGCGAGGCGATCAAGCTCAAGCCTGACGTCGAGATCAAGCGCGTGGTGCTCTGCTCCGGCAAGGTCTATTACGATCTTTACGAGGAGCGCGAGAGGCGCGGCATCGACGACGTCTATCTGCTCCGCGTCGAGCAGCTTTATCCCTTCCCGGCGCGGGCGCTGATCCAGGAGCTGTCGCGATTCGCCGAGGCCGAGATGGTGTGGTGCCAGGAAGAGCCGAAGAATATGGGAGCGTGGAGCTTTATCGAGCCGAACCTCTCCTGGGTGCTTGACCATATCGAGGCGAAGCACAAGCGGCCGCGCTACGCCGGGCGCCCGGCCTCGGCGTCCACGGCAGTGGGGCTTGCACGCAAGCATCAGCAGGAACTGAAGACGCTGCTCGACGAGGCTTTGGGTTAGACTTCGCTCGCGGCAAGGGGACGACTGCTCATGGCCATCGAGATCCGCGTTCCTGTCCTCGGGGAATCCATCACCGAGGCGACCGTCGGCAAATGGTTCAAGCAGGCTGGCGACGCGGTCACCGCCGACGAGCCGCTGGTCGAGCTCGAGACCGACAAGGTGACGGTCGAAGTTCCGGCACCCGCCTCCGGCGTGCTGTCGGCAATCATGGTCAAGACCGGAGATACGGTTGCGGTCGGTGTCATGCTCGGTGCCATCGGCGAGGGCGACAGCAAGGCGAAGCCAGCACCGGTCAAAACCGAGACTGTACCGCCGCAGACGGTGCCGCGGCCTGTAACTGCCCCGGCCAAACCACCTGAGCCGCCAAAGGATCAGCCCGCCGCGCTCGAGCGCGAGCCTACGCCGCGCGAGGAAGTGAGCGACAGCAACGGCAATGGCAGTAGCGTGAGCGAGATGCCGCCGTCACCGGCTGCACGCAAATATCTCGCCGAGGCCGGACTTCCGGCAGCAAGTATCGTGGGCTCTGGTCGCCGCGGCCAGGTGCTGAAGCAGGACGTGCTCGCAGGCCAACCTCCGAATGCTGTCGCGCCCACCGGACAGGTCGCGACCGCGGCGGCGACGTTGCTTGCACGAGAGCTGAAGCCGAAGGGTCCGCCGGCACCACGGGCTCCGATCGCGACGCAAGACGAGACCCGCGAAGAGCGGGTGCATATGACGCGTCTGCGCCGGACCATCGCCAAGAGGTTGAAAGAGGCGCAAGACACCGCAGCGATGCTCACCACGTTCAACGACGTGGATATGAGCGCGCTGATGCAGCTCAGGCGAGACTATCGGGACGCGTTCGAGAAGAAGCACGGGGTGAAGCTCGGCCTGATGGGGTTCTTCGTGAAGGCCTGCGTGCAGGCGCTGAAGGACATCCCCGCGGTCAATGCCGAAATCGACGGCACCGACATCATCTACAAGAACTACTACCATGTCGGCCTTGCCGTCGGCACCAAACGGGGGCTGGTCGTGCCGGTGCTGCGCGACGCCGACCGCATGAGCCTCGCCGAGATCGAGAGCGCGATCGCTGACTTCGGCGCACGGGCGCGGGAAGGAAAGCTGGGGCTTGAGGAGATGCAAGGTGGCACCTTCACCATCTCCAATGGCGGCGTCTACGGTTCGCTGCTCTCAACCCCGATCTTGAACGCGCCGCAATCCGGCATACTCGGCATGCATAGGATCGAAGAGCGGGCCGTGGTGCGCGACGGGCAGATCGTGGCGCGGCCGATGATGTATCTCGCGCTGTCCTACGATCACCGCATCGTCGACGGCCGCGAGGCGGTGACCTTCCTCGTCCGTCTCAAGGAATGCATCGAGGATCCGCAGCGGATCTTGCTGGATATGTGACGACCCCTCCAATCCCCTCTCCCGCGTGC
>DASZGQ010000013.1:0-6184 GCA_035938735.1 Methyloceanibacter sp. | reverse complement strand
CCTCCTCCGACAGCATGGAGTTGATCACCTCGAATTCCACTTGCGTCTTGGAGATATGCTTTAGCGGCGTGTATTTCTTCTCGTTCACTTGATCCATCAGTACCGAGTGGCGCTGCGAGAAGGTGCCACGCTCGCTGTCCTGCCCTGACAGGCGCACGCGAAAGCCCTCAGTCAACAGTGAGCCCAAGGCGAGCGACTCGGAGGTGGCCCAGTCGATGCCGGTACCGTCCTCGATCATCTTGCGGCGGTTGGCCATGATGCGCGCGATGGTCTTGTGCGGCGTGAAGCTTTTCGGGATATGCGTGAGCTTCCGGCCGATCTCCTTCAGCCTCTCGACATCGACGCCCGTCACGCCGCGCCGGGCACCCTCCTCGGCGTGGCCGATGCCGGACCATTTGCCGTCGAGCCAGTCGGCGCGATTCGGCCGATAGGAATCGCCCGCCGCGAACTCCTCCTCGAGCAGAGCACGGAAATCTGCGTGCATGCGCTCGACTTCCGCCGAGGTGAGCAGCCCCTCCTCGACCAGTTTCTTGCCATAGATCTCGGTCACGCGCGGATGCTCGGCAATGCGGGCATACATCAAAGGCTGGGTGAAGGCTGGCTCGTCGGCCTCGTTATGGCCGTGGCGCCGGTAGCAGAACATGTCGATGACCACCGGCTTACCGAAGCGCTGGCGGAACTCGACCGCGATCTTGGTGACGTAGACCACCGCCTCCGGATCGTCGCCGTTCACATGGAAGATGGGCGCGTCGATCATCTTGGCGACGTCGGAGGGGTAGGGCGAGGAGCGCGCAAAGCGCGGCGCCGTGGTGAAGCCGATCTGGTTGTTGACGATGAAATGGAGCGAGCCGCCGGTGCGGTGGCCGCGCAAGCCGGACAGACCGAAGCATTCGGCCACCACGCCCTGGCCAGCGAACGCGGCATCGCCATGCAGGAGCAGCGGCAACACTTCGCGCCGCTCCTTGTCGTGCAGCTGATCCTGCTTCGCCCGCACCTTGCCGAGCACCACGGGGTCGACGATCTCAAGATGCGACGGGTTGGCGGTGAGCGACACATGCACGCGGTTGTCATCAAACTCGCGGTCGGAGGAGGCGCCCAAGTGATATTTCACGTCGCCCGAGCCTTCGACCTCGTCGGGATGGGCCGAGCCTCCCTTGAACTCGTTAAAAATCGCCCGATAGGGCTTCGCCATCACATTGGCGAGCACGTTGAGCCGCCCGCGATGCGGCATGCCGATGACGATTTCTTTCAGCCCGAGCTGGCCACCGCGTTTGATCACCTGTTCCAGCGCCGGAACCAAGGACTCGCCGCCATCAAGTCCAAACCTCTTCGTGCCGGTGTATTTCACGTCGAGGAAGCGCTCGAATATTTCAGCCTCGATGAGCTTCTTGAGGATCGCCTTCTGGCCTTGTGGCGTAAAGCGAATCTCGGTGTCGGGTCCCTCTAGTCGTTCCTGGATCCACTGCCGCTGCTCAGGATCCGAGATGTGCATGTATTCGGTGCCGATATGCTGGCCGTAGACGCGCTTCAGAATAGCGAGCACTTCACGCAGTGTGCCGAACTGCAGGCCAAGCGCACCGCCGAGATAGATCGGGCGGTCGTAGTCTGCCTTGGTGAAGCCGTAGGTCTTCGGCCTGAGCTCGGGATGCTCTTTGCGGGTGCTGAGCTCGAGCGGATCGAGCTTGGCGATGAGGTGGCCGCGCGTCCGGTAATTGCGGATCAGCGTACGGGCGGCAAGCGTGTCCTGCGCGGCAGCGAGCGCTTGTTCCTCGGTGAAGGCGGCTGGCGCCAGCACCTTGGCCGCAAACCCGTTCGACGGCTTCCACGATGGCCCCCGCGCCTGGAACAGCACGTCGTCCTTGTCGTCCTTGAGGCTCGCGAAGAACGCCTGCCACTCTGGGCCCACTGAACTCGGCGCCTGCTGGTAGCTTGCGGAGAGCTGCTCGAGATAGGCCGCGTTGGCGCCTTGCAGAAACGACGTGGTGGCAAACACGTCGTTCAATTCGTGCCTCGTCATGGGATCACCTTGCGGGTGGTTAGCCGCTACCGGCCTGCCGGGCAAAAAGGGCAAGTCTTGGGCTGCCCGGTCTAACCCCCATGTAATACGCGGGCGAGCGTTGTTCCAAGGGCACCCGGGGAGTCGGCCATGACAATTCCCGCGGCACGCATTGCCTCAATTTTGTGCTGCGCGTCTCCTTTGCCGCCGGAGATGACAGCGCCGGCATGTCCCATGCGGCGCCCAGGCGGCGCGCTGACGCCGGCGATAAAGCCAACCACCGGTTTCTTGGTTTTGGCATTGGCGAGGAAATCCGCCGCGTCCTCCTCGGCGCTGCCGCCGATCTCGCCGATCATGATGATCGCCTCGGTGCCCTCGTCTTTGAGAAACAGATCGAGACAATCGATGAAATTAGTGCCGTTGACAGGGTCGCCACCGATCCCAATGCAGGTCGATTGGCCAAGCCCTACGGCAGTCGTCTGCGCCACCGCCTCATAGGTGAGCGTGCCGGACCGCGACACAATGCCCACCTTGCCCGGGCGATGAATGTGACCAGGCATGATGCCGATCTTGCATTGATCCGGCGTGATGATGCCCGGGCAGTTCGGCCCGATCACCCGCGTCTTGGACCCGCACAGCGCGCGCTTCACCTTCACCATGTCGAGGACCGGCACGCCCTCGGTGATGCATACGACAAGCGGCACCTCTGCGTCGATCGCTTCCAGGATCGCGTCGGCGGCAAAGGCCGGCGGCACATAGAGCGCGCTTGCCTCCGCGCCGGTCTCATGCACCGCCGCACGCACCGTATCGAACACCGGCAGACCGAGATGCATTGTGCCGCCTTTGCCCGGCGTGACGCCGCCGACCATGCGCGTGCCATAGGCGATGGCCTGCTCGGAATGGAAGGTTCCTTGCGCGCCGGTAAAGCCCTGGCAGATCACGCGCGTATTCTTATCGACGAGGACTGGCATTGTAGGATGACTCTGGAATTCGCTTAGCGGAATGAATGCAAAACTCGGGCCTTCAGCCGCGGGCAGCCTCTGACAAAAGGACGGCGTTGATGTTGTCGTCGAGGGGAAGGCGGATGGGGTTGAGCAGTTTCAGTTTCAGTCCGCAATCGCCGGCCATGGCGCCGAGCGAGTTCGTGATGAAGTAATTCACATGATCGGGGTAGCGGAAGCCGCACCATTTGGCGCCGAGCATATCGCGATTCAGGCGGGCAGGCTCTGGTGACACCTTCAACCGCTGCCATTGTCTATGCGCCCCCAACATGGAAGCAGCAGCATAGCGCGTCTCTCCGCGCTGCGATAAGGCCCGTTGTCGCGCCAAATCCTCACGCCGCGTCCTTCACCGCCGCGACGATCTTCCGCGCCGCATCGTCGAGATCGTCGGCGGGAATGACCGCGAGCCGAGACTCCTGAAGCAGTGCCTTGCCGCGGGCGACATTGGTGCCTTCGAGCCGCACCACCAGCGGCACGCCGATCTTGACCTCCTTGACCGCCTCGATGATGCCTTCGGCGATGATGTCGCAGCGCATGATGCCGCCGAAGATGTTCACGAGTACGCCCTTCACATGCGGATCGGAAAGGATGATCTTGAAGGCTTCGGCGATCTTCTCCTTCGACGCGCCGCCGCCGACATCGAGAAAGTTTGCGGGCTCACCACCCCTGAGCTTGATGATGTCCATGGTCGCCATGGCAAGCCCTGCGCCATTGACCATGCAGCCGATGGTGCCGTCGAGCTTTACATAGGAGAGACCAAGTCTCGATGCCTCGACCTCCGCCGGCTCTTCCTGATCGGAATCGCGCAAGGCTTCGATGTCGGGATGGCGAAAAACCGCGTTGTCGTCGAAGCCGATCTTGGCATCGAGACAGATGAGCTTTCCGTCCTTGGTCACTACCAGCGGATTGATCTCGACGAGGCTCGCGTCCTTGTCGAGGAACAGGCGGTAGAGCGCGCCGACGAGCTTTGCGCATTGCTTGGCCTGATCGCCTTCGAGCTTGAGTGCCGAGGCGATAATGCGGGTGTGGAAAGGCCATGGGCCTGACGCCGGATCGACGGTGAGCGTGGTGATCTTCTCCGGCGTCTTGGCCGCGACCTCCTCGATGTTCACGCCGCCTTCGGTGGAGGCGATGAAGGCCACGCGTCCCGAATCGCGGTCGACCAAGAGCGAGAGGTAAAGTTCCCGCCCGATGGCGATGTCCTCGACCACATAGATTTGGGCGACCGGCCTTCCCTTCGGCCCGGTCTGCGGCGTGACCAGAGGCTTGCCCAGCATGCGCTCGGCGTGGCCGCGCAGCTCTTCCAGGGTCTCGACCAGCTTGATGCCGCCCCCCTTGCCCCTGCCGCCGGCATGAATCTGCGCCTTCACCACCCAGGCGCCCGGCTTGAGCTTGTTAGCGACAGCCACCGCTTCCTCCGGCGTGGTCGCCACATGGCCGTCGGCCATGGGCGCGCCGTAGTCGCTGAGCAGCGCCTTCGCCTGATACTCGTGAATATTCATGGCTCCCCCGACGAATTTGTTATCAGGCGACGGGAGCGGCAAGGCTCGGCGCAATGCGTTGGCAGAGCTCGACGAGCGATTTCACGGATTCGACCGACCGCATGAAGGCGTCGCGTTCGTGGGAATTGAGATCGAGCTCGATGACGCGCTCGACGCCCTTGGCACTGATCACCACCGGCACGCCGGCATAGAGCCCCTTCACATGGTATTCGCCATTCAGATAGGCGGCGCAAGGCAGCACGCGCTTCTTGTTCTTGAGATAGGACTCCGCCATTTCGAGCGCGGCAGCGGCCGGCGCGTAATAGGCTGAGCCCGACTTGAGCAACCCCACGATCTCGGCCCCGCCGTCGCGTGTCCGCTGCACGATCTCATCTAGCCGCTTCTGCGTGATCCAGCGCATCTTCACGAGATCGGTGAGCGGGATGCCGGCCACCGTCGAGTAGCGGATCAGCGGCACCATGGTGTCCCCATGACCGCCAAGCACCATCGCGGTAACGTCCTCTGGGCTCACGTCGAACTCCTCGGCGAGGAAGTAGCGGAACCTCGCCGAGTCGAGGATGCCCGCCATGCCGACCACCTTGTTGCGCGGGAGCCCGCTCGTCTTCTGCAAGGCCCAGACCATGGCGTCGAGCGGGTTGGTAACGCAAATGACGAAGGCCTCTGGCGCGTATTTGCGTAAGCCGGCGCCGACCTGCTCCATGACCTTGAGGTTGATCTCCAAGAGATCGTCGCGGCTCATGCCGGGTTTGCGCGGCACGCCGGCGGTGACGATCACCACGTCGGCGTCCTTGATCTCGGCATATTCGTTGGCGCCCTTGAATTTCGGGCTGTAGCCCTCGACCGGCGCGGCTTGCGATAGGTCGAGCGACTTCCCTTGCGGCACGCCGTCGACCACGTCGAACAGCACCACTTCGCCGAGATCCCTGATGCCGGCAAGATGGGCGAGGGTGCCGCCGATTTGGCCTGCGCCGATCAGTGCAATTCGACTGCGCGCCATGGTTCCCTCTCCTCGATTTGACGCCGTGTCGAGCGGGCCCAGGCACCGCTACTCCCCTTTGGTTACTGGCAATTCTGCCGTCGTGCAAGCTTGGAAGGCGCCTCCTTTAGCCCTGATCGCCGACGTTGCCGCTGCGTTTGTGCCGTTCCGCGAGATAAGCCTCAGAGCGCATCTCCATAAGCCGCGAGGCGGTCCGCGCGAAGCTCTCGGCGCCGGTGCCATCGACACAGAGCGCGTGCGGCTCGGCCGCGGCCGAAGCGATCAACCCGACGCCATTGTAATAGAGCACGTCGATCAAAGTGATGAGGCGGCGGGCGGGCCTCGTTGCGGCGCTCTGCCCCCAGCACCGGGATCTCGTCGATCATCAGCGTGTGATAGGTGTGCGCGATGCGCTGATAGTCGAGCGAGCCGAGCGGCGCCACGCAGAGATCGGGGATGGCGAAGCGCGCCACGCCGAGCGCCGCCTGCGGCACCGTGATGCTGCGGCCCTTGTGGTTCAGCGTGGCTGGCTCGCCACGCTCGCGCCCGGTGAGCTTGCGGAAGCTCGCATCTATGGCGGCTCCCGCGCGGGCATCTGCCGGCGTCAGATAAAGATCGCTCCCTTGCAGCTTCTCCAGCGCTGAAGAGGTCCATCCTGCATGCGTCCGCCTAGCCGCTGTCGAGCAGGCTCTGTTAGAACATTAGAATT
>DASZGQ010000012.1:0-9444 GCA_035938735.1 Methyloceanibacter sp. | reverse complement strand
TGCGGTCTATGTGGACGATAAGGACAAAGTGTGGGTGACGGATTTTTCCGCCAACGCCATTGTGAAGTTCGACCCCGTCACCCAGAGCTTCAAGAGCTTCCCGAGCGACAAGCCTTACGCTGCGGTGCGTCAGCTCAATGGGCGCCCCGGCGAAGTTTGGGGCGCGGAGTCCGGCACGGACCGCCTGGTGGTGATCCGCACCGACGGCAAGGAAGCGAGCCGCTAACGCCTTACGCCAGCGCGACGGCGGCGGCGACGCCGAGCAGCGCCACCGCGGCGGCCGGAATCAGCCAGAGCGAATAGGGCAGCTCGAACTCGTGGTTCTCGGCGGTTCCCGCCGGCAACTCGTGATGTTTCGCATGCCATTTGGGGCCAGGGCCACGCATGTAATGCAGCTCAGGCCGGTAGCTGTCGAAGAGTTTCCCCACTCCACAAACTCCCTCGCAACATCAGTGCCCGCTCTCGAGCATCCATGAGAAATTGTTGCAAATGGGTTTAGGACCGTGGCGAAACCAGGGTGATTTTTTGCGGGCTTGCCGCAAATCCTTCACCGTGGGCAACTGCCGCCACTATTGCCCGCGCTGCGGCAGTTTGTCATGCCCGCGAAAGCGGGCATCCACTAAGTCACCGTCGGTACAAGCGGGCGATGACAAAAAGAGGGAGAAACTTGTCGCCACCGCCAAAACTTGCGTCACCCCGGCGAAAGCCAGGGTCCAGTTTTTGTTGCGCGTTCCGCGCGGGCTGGGTATCGGCTTGCGTCGGTATGACGCCAGTAACTTATCCTCGCCTCTCAGATCTGCATTAGACTCACGCCATCCTTCGTCCATGAGGGGGCCGGGCGGCGGTCCGCTGCCGCCGGCTGGAGTAGCGATCCGGCCTCAGGGGTCCTCGAACCACACTCCTTGGGTGGAACTCCCGGGGTCGTCGGCTTCGTTCCTGCCTTTGCAGGAGCGCGGCACGGGTAAGCGGTGCTGAGGGCTGCAATATCGCCGCTAAGCGGGCGCCGGAAGGCTGCCCAATTGCTGCAGTCGGACGCGGCCCTTCGGCGCTCCGCTCGTCCTCCTGCGCCGGAGGGCGATAAAGAATGACCAAACACGTCAAGCGTCGCGGCAGCGTCATGGCACGCCTTTAATTGTTGCACTTGCGTCTCGCGGCCAGGAGTGAAACAACGCGGCCCATGCAAAGTAAATGGAATGAGTTGCGGGCGCTCGACGCGGTCGAGACGTATACCGCAAAGGGGGTGAGCGAGGATCTCGCGCTTCGCGTCTACACCACGCGGCTGCTTGGCCGCGACCCTCTGCTCGTGCTGCATGGCGGCGGCAACACTTCGGTCAAGACGCGCGCTACCGACGACCTCGGCAATGAGCACGAGGTGATCGCGGTCAAGGGCTCTGGCTGGGACATGGCGGACATCGAGCTGAAGGGGCTTCCCGCCGTGAAGCTCGAGCCGCTGCGCCGCTTGCGTGCGCTTCCCGCTCTCTCCGATGAGGCCATGGTCAATATGCAGCGGCTGAACCTGCTCGATGCCGGCGCGCCGAATCCCTCCGTCGAGACTCTGCTGCACGCCTTCCTGCCGCATAAATTCATCGACCATACCCATGCCGCCGCGGTGCTGAGCATCGTCGATCAGCATGAGGGCGAGGCGCTTGCCCGCGAGGTATATGACGGGCGCATGGGAATCGTGCCCTATATCGCGCCAGGCTTCGGGCTCGCCAAGGCCGCCGCCGAGGTCTACGAGCAGAACCCGCAAGTCGAAGGCCTGATCCTGCACAAGCACGGCATCTTCACCTTCGGCGAAACGGCGCGTGAGGCCTATGAGCGCATGATCGAAATGGTGTCGCTCGCCGAGAGCCGCTTGCGTCAGGGGCGTCCGGTCGTGTTTCAGGCGCGCGCGCTTGCCGACGAGCTCGCCGAGGTCGCCGAGATCGCCCCGATCATCAGGGGCCCCGTGGCGCTTCCGAGCGACAAGGCCGGCGGCGAGCCGACGCGCTTCGTGATGACCTTCCGCACCGGTCCGGAGATCCTTAGCTATGTGAATGGCGCCGAGCTTCACGATTACAGCCAGCGCGGCGTGGTGACGCCAGACCACATTATCCACACCAAGAACACCCCGCTCGTGCTCCAGCCTCCTGAGCCCGGCAAGCTCGATGACTTCGCCAGTCAGGTGAAAGACGCGGTCGCTGATTTCAGCGCGCGCTACGACGCCTATTTCCATCACGAAAACGAGCGCACCGGCAATACCAAGACGAAGCTCGACTCAGCGCCGCGCGTGGTCCTCGTCCCCGGGCTTGGCTTGTTTGGCATCGGGCGCACGGCGAAGGCCGCCGACATGGCCGCCGATCTTGCCGAGAACACTGTGCGCGTGGTCACCGACGCGGAAGGCATCGGCCGCTACGAGCCGCTCCCGGAGTCCGATCTGTTCACGCTCGAATATTGGAGTCTGGAGCAAGCCAAGCTGAAAGACGCGATAGTCAAGCCGCTGACCGGGCAGGTGGCGCTGGTCACCGGCGCCGGCGCCATCGGCACCGCCACCGCGAAGGCGCTCGCGGCGGAGGGCGCCGCCGTCGCCATCCTGGATATCGACGGGGAGCTTGCGAAGAAGGCGGCGAAACCCATCAAGGGCCTTGGCCTCAAATGCGACGTGACCAAGCCGGACGAAGTCGCTGGCGCCTTCGCCAAGGTCTGCGAGCGCTTCGGTGGCGTGGACATCGTCGTGTCGAACGCGGGCGCCGCCTGGCAGGGCCGCATCGGCGACGTCTCCGATGAGCTGCTCCGCCAGAGCTTCGAGCTCAACTTCTTCGCCCATCAGACCGTAGCGAAAGAGGCGGTGCGCATCATGCTCAAGCAGGGCACCGGCGGCGCGCTTCTGTTCAATCTCTCCAAGCAGGCGGTGAATCCAGGCGCCAATTTCGGGCCCTACGGTTTGCCCAAGGCCGCCGCCATGCTGCTCATGCGCCAATATGCGCTCGACTATGGAGCGGATGGCATCCGCTCGAACGGCGTCAATGCCGACCGCGTGCGCAGCGGGCTGCTCACCGACGCCATGATCGCCGAGCGGGCGCGGGCGAGGGGGGTCTCCGAAGCCGACTATATGAGCGGCAATTTGCTCGGCCGCGAGGTGCTGGCCGAGGACGTGGCTCAGGCCTTCGTCGCGCTCGCCAAGGCGCGCAAGACCACCGGCCATATCGAGGCAGTGGACGGCGGCAACATCGCCGCGGCGCTGCGCTGACGCTTACGGCGCGCGCAGACTAACCCCAACTTATCCCCGCTAGCTTGAGGGCGCTTACCTTGTCCCAAGGATCGGCAGACGACCTCTGGCGCCAGGCAGTGCTGACAATCGCTGCTGCGCCTAGCGCTGAAACGGTCGCGAGGTTGAGTCCGAATCCAACGAATGGAGCGAATCTCCGCCCCTCTACGTCGCGAAGCGGAAGTGGAGAACGTCGCCGTCCTTGACCACGTAGTCCTTGCCTTCGAGACGAAGCTTGCCGGCGTCGCGCGCGCCGGCCTCGCCGCCAAGCGCAACATAGTCGGCGTAGGGGATGGTCTCGGCGCGGATGAAACCCTTCTCGAAATCGGTGTGGATTACGCCCGCGGCTTGCGGCGCGCGGGTGCCTTCGGTGACCGTCCAGGCCCGCGCTTCCTTGGGACCGGCAGTGAAGTAAGTGATGAGCCCCAGGAGCTTATAGCCTTCGCGGATCAGCCCGTTCAGCCCTGGCTCGGCAAGCCCAAGCTCGGCGAGATAGACTTGGCGCTCCTCCGGCGACAGTTCGGCAAGCTCGGCCTCGATCTTGGCGGAGATGATGACGCAGCCGGCGCCTTCGGCCTTCGCCCGCTCTGCCACGCGCGCCGAATGGGCGTTGCCGGTGACGGCGGAGGCCTCATCGACATTGCACACATGGAGCACGGGCTTGGCGGTGAGCAGATTGAGCGCGTTGAAAGCGGTGCGCTCCTCGTCGGCAACTTGGGCAACGCGCGCCAGCTTGCCTTCGCGGAGAAGAACAAGCGCGCGCTCGACCAGCTCCAGTGTCTTCTTCGCCTCTTTGTCCTGGCCCCGCACCTTGCGCTCGAGCAGCGGCACCCGCCGCTCCAAACTGTCGAGGTCGGCGAGCATCAGCTCGGTCTCGATGGTGTCGGCGTCGGCGATCGGATCGACGCGGCCCTCGACATGGATGATGTCGTCATCCTCGAAGCAGCGCAGCACATAGGCGACGGCGTCGACCTCGCGGATGACGGCGAGGAACTGATTGCCGAGCCCTTCGCCCTTCGACGCGCCGCGCACCAGTCCGGCGATGTCGACGAAGGTGAGCCGCGTCGGGATCACTTCGGCGGACTTGGCGATCTTGGCCAGCGTGTCGAGACGCGCGTCCAGAACCGGCACCTCGCCGACATTCGGCTCGATGGTGCAGAAGGGATAGTTGGCAGCGGCAGCTGCCGCGGTCTCGGTCAGCGCGTTGAAGAGCGTGGACTTGCCGACATTGGGCAGTCCAACGATGCCGCATTTGAAGCCCATACTAGGAAACCATCACGAGCTGAACCAGCGGCGAAGCTTGCCGAAGGGACCCTCGGCGGGTGCGGGTTTCTCGCTCGAAACACTCGGCGAGGCTTTGCGCTGGCGTGGCGCGGGTTCAGGCTGCTCATCGGCGGCCTCGGCTTCCATGTGCATGGCGTGAGCAATGAAGGACTGAAACTTGTCGTTGGCACCTTCGGCGAGATCGGGCGTGGCTTTGGCGATGGCGCCAAGCAGCGGCTCGAGCCAGTCGCGGTCGGCCTTGGTGAAGTTGTTGAGCACGTGGTGGATGACCACGTCCTTGCTGCCGGGATGACCGATGCCGATGCGCACACGCACATAGTCATTGCCGATGTGGGCGGTGATCGACCGGAGTCCATTATGACCGGCAACGCCGCCCCCGGCCTTTACCCGAACCTTGCCGGGCGCAAGATCGAGCTCGTCGTGGAATACGATGACGTCGGCGAGGTCGAGCTTGTAGAAGCGCACCGCCTCGCCGACGGATCGGCCGGACTCGTTCATGAAGGTCTGCGGCTTGAGCAGCATCGCCTGCTCGCGCCCGAGCTTGCCTTCAGTGGAGATACCGGAGAAGCGTTTGCGCCAGGCAGGGAAGCCGTGGATCGCGGCGATGGCGTCGACCGCCATGAACCCCACATTGTGCCGGTTGAAGGCGTATTCAGCGTCCGGATTGCCGAGGCCGACAAAGAGCTTCATCTCTTCATCCTGACCGAAACGAGCGGAGGGAGATCGAAGGGAAGAAGGTTAGTCCTTCTTCTTGTCCTTCTCCTTCTCTTTCTCTTTCTCTTTCTCCTTCTCCTCAGCGGCCTCAACCGGGGCGGCAGCTTCCTCGGCGCCAGGCTCGGCAGCAACGGCAGCGGCACCAGGCACCGGCTCTTCAGCAGACCTGCCGACAATGGTCGCCACGGTGAAGTCGCGCTCGGTGATGGTCGGCCGCACGCCCTCCGGGAGCTTGATCGCCGAGATATGCACGCTGTCGCCGATTTCGAGGCCGGTCAGATCCACGTCGAAATGCTCGGGGATGGCGTCGGCCGGGCAGCGCACGGGAATTTCGTGGCGCACGATGTTCAAGATGCCGCCGCGCTTGATGCCGGGAGAGGCGGCTTCGTTCAGGAAGCGCACCGGGACTTCGACGGTGACCAGCGAATGCTCGCCGACGCGCAAGAAGTCCACATGAATGGGGAAGTCGCGAATGGGGTCGAGTTGCACGTCGCGGGGGATCACCCGCGTCTTCTTGCCGTCGAGATCGAGCATGAAGATCGTGCTCTGGAAATGGCCGGTGTGGAGCTGCTGTGTGATCGCCTTGTAGTCAACGTCGATGGTCTGTGGCGTCGCCTTGTCGCCATACAGAATGCCGGGAATGCGACCGTCGCGGCGCGACGCGCGGGCACCGCCTTTGCCGGTGCGGGCCCGCGTCCAGGCCTTGAGTTCCAACGCCTCAGCCATGAATTTTCTCCAACAAAAACAATCAAGGGCCTGAGACAGGCCCCAAAGTTGAACCAAGCGCCCGCAAAGCGGAGCCGATGCAAGATTAAGGGGGCTTATAAACGGCTCGCGAAGCCAAGGCAATCCGCTGTTCTGCCCCGGGAAAGCGATGCAGCGCCAGGCAAACTAGGTCCGCCAGGGATGTTCGGGAAGCTCGCTCACGCCCACCACCTTCACGCCAGCTTCGGCGACCGCATGGTCGTTCTCGACCGAGCTGCCGCTGACGCCGATGGCGCCGACAAGCACGCCGTCCTCATCCACGATGGGCAGGCCCCCAGGGAAGGTGATCAGCCCGTCATTGGAATGCTCGATGCCGTAGAGCGGCTTGCCGGGTTGCGACAATTGGCCGAGCTGGCCACTGGCCATGCCGAAGAAGCAGGCGGTCTTGGCCTTCTTGATGGAAATGTCGATGGAGCCCACCCAGGCGTCGTCCATGCGCATAAAGGCCTTGAGATTGGCGCCGGAGTCGACCACGGCGATGCACATCTGCGTCTTGAGCGCGATGGCCTTCTTGCGTGCGGCTTCGATGGCTTTCTCGGCGTTTTCCAAATTGACGTGCATGGTCGCTCCTCGTGGATGGGTTGTCGAACGGCGCTGATCTAAACGCGCGACAAGCCGAATTGGTGGCAAGGACGTGGCCGAATGGGCGCAGGGGCGAAGCCACCAGACAGAGGGTCATATTCGGCGTAGGATGGTTTCATCGCCGCGATAGCGCCCACGAGCCTCGTCTCGGCTGAATGTTAAGTCAGCGTGAAAAAGGAATCCCCCCATGCCGCAGAGCACTTACAAAGTCATCGAACTGATCGGCACCAGCAGCAAGACCTGGGAAGAAGCCGCCAAGAACGCGGTCGAGCGTGCCGCCGAGCATTTGCGCGAGCTACGCGTCGCGGAGGTCGTGGAGCAGGACATAGTCATCACCGACGGCAAGGTCGAGGCCTACCGCACCAAGGTCAAAGTCTCCTTCAAATATGAGGGCCACGACTAACGGGCTGGCCGGGGGCTTACGCCACGCATCAATAAAAGAGGCTCGAGACCGACTGCTCCTCGGCGGTGCGGGCGATCGCTTCGCCGAGCAACGGCGCGATGGGCAGGGTGCGAATGTTGTGGGCACCCTTTACCGACTCGCTCGGCAGGATGGAGTCGGTGATCACCAGCTCCTTGATGCGCGAGTCCATGATGCGGGCGACGGCGCCGCCGGACAAGACGCCATGGGTGATATAGCCTGAGACCTGGGTGGCGCCATGGTCGAGCAACGCCTCGGCGGCATTCACCAGCGTGCCACCGGAGTCGACGATATCGTCGACGAGCAGGCAGGTGCGGCCAGTGACGCTGCCGATGACATTCATCACCTCTGAGTCGCCGGGGCGCTCGCGGCGCTTGTCGACGATGGCAAGCGGCGCGTCGATGCGCTTGGCAAGGCCGCGCGCCCGCACCACGCCGCCGACGTCGGGCGATACCACGATGAGGTTGTCGGCGTCGAAGTGCTGGCGCATGTCCTGCACCATCACCGGTGCGGCGAACAGATTGTCCGCCGGGATATCGAAGAAGCCTTGAATTTGACCAGCATGCAGATCGAGGGTGAGCACGCGGTCGGCGCCGGCACGGTCGATCATGTTGGCGACGAGCTTGGCCGAGATCGGTGTGCGGGGACCTGGCTTCCGATCCTGCCGGGCATAGCCGAAATAGGGGATGACGGCGGTGATGCGCCGTGCCGAGGCGCGCTTCAACGCGTCGATCAGGATCAGCAGCTCCATCAAGTGATCGTTGGCGGGCGCCGAGGTCGATTGAATGACGAACACGTCCTCGCCGCGCACGTTCTCCTGCACCTCGACGAAAATCTCCATGTCGGCGAAGCGGCGGACGGTGCATTTGGCCAGCGGTATCTTGAGATAGGCCGCGATCGCATCGGCGAGCGGACGGTTGCTGTTGCCTGCAACCAGTTTCATCGGACCCCCGCTCCTTAAGCGCCAGAGCCTTGCGTCAAGCCGGTTGAAAATCCCGAGCCAGAAGGCTCTCGCATTTAGCAAGGCTAAAGGGTCGCTGTAAACTCACGGCCGCAAGCGCTTGTGGGTGGGCCTTTCGCCTCAGCCGCTCGGCTTTGGCAGGAGCTTGACGATGCCGTCGGCAGCGGCGCCGGCCGCGGCATCGGCGATGGCTCCCCAGGGGCCATCCAGCGAACCCTTGGGAATGTTGTTCTGTTGGGAAACGGTGCCGACGCGCTTACCGCTCGGATCGAGCACCTGCCAATCGATACGGATGTTCTGCTTGCCGCCCGAACCATCGGTCACGCTGACGATGCCTTTGACGGTGTAGGTGTTTCCTGTCGGCACGGTCGCGAGCTTCACACCCTTGGCATAGAGGCGTTTTTTGATTGCGGCGGTGAGGGACTTTGTCCCGTCGCCGGGAGCCCCCGAGACCGGTGTAACGATCGTGGTCACCGGGCCCTTCGACGCGCGAGCGGCGGGCGCTGCTGATGCGGCGGCTCCAGGCGCGCTGGCGCTCGGGCTCGGGCTCGGGGCTAGACCCGGGCTTGGACTTGGTGCCGGTCCCGATGCGACCGGTGGAGGCGCGCCGCCGGACATGCTCGCCGCGATCTGCGAGGCGATTTTGGTGGCGAGGCCGTGAATCGCCGTGCTGTCCACACCGCTCCAGGGATCAGCCCCCGAGCGGCCGGCGATGAGCTGTTCGCCCGAGACCCGCCCGACGCGCTGGCCTTTGGTGTCAGCAATGTCCAAAATATAGGAGATCTTCGCGCCCTTCTTCTCGCTGGTGGCCACGAGATAACCTTTCAGCGTGTAGGGTGAGCCAGTGCCATCCGGCGTGATCGTCAGTTTATTGTCATTGCCGGCTGTGGCGAGCTCCTGGGCGAATTGTTTCGCAAGATTGGGTGGCGCTCCAACAATCGGAGCGAGGTCCAAGCGGGTGGAGGAACGGCCAAAGAGCCTGCTGGTGGCGTCGCTGAAGAAGCCGGCCTTGGCGCTTTCCGCGAACCCGCCTGCGTAAAGCCCGAAGACAACCGCAGCGGTCAACGCCGTGGTTGCGATACGCCTGAGCAGGCGGCGCACGCTTCGTGGAGTCGCGTCCAACAAATACTCCCTCTGTTGGCCGCAAAGCCCCTTCGCGATAGCGCTCAAGTACCCGCGCGCGGGGCTTCCAAACCTCGTCCGAACAATAGATTACCTGCCCAGCTGGCGTCCAGCTTAAGGATGGATGGCGAGCGGCCCGCGCAACCTATGGTGAATGAGGATCAGGCGAGCACGATGGCGGAAATTTGACGCCCATAATCTTCTTCGCCGTGATGCTGCGACCGGCGATAGCTGAACAAGCGCGTCTCGTCGCAATAGGTGCAAAGGCCAAGGTCCGAAACGGAGCCCACGCCAGCGCCAGATAGGCGCTCGGCCACATAGCCGGAAAGGTCAAAATGTGGCTCGCCG
>DASZGQ010000011.1:0-3054 GCA_035938735.1 Methyloceanibacter sp. | reverse complement strand
CCGGAGCGGCAGGAGCTGACGCGGCGCCTGGCACCGGCACGGATTTGACCTTGGTCGCCGGGCCGGTCGCCGCCGGCAGCGCCTCGTCCGCGACCTCGGTGCGCACGCGCTCGAAGTCGCTGTCGGACACGGTATCGAGGGTAACGAGTTGCTGAGGCCGCGCCGGCGCGAGCTTCAGATACTTCGCCGCGAGACGCTCAATGCGCTCAGGCCGATTGAGCAGGCTCCATTCGGCGCGAAGAACGGCGACGGCATCCTGCTCCGTCTCGATGTCCTTGCGCAGTCCGCTGATGTCCTCATCGAGCGCACGGGCCTCGTATTTTCCCTCATAGATGACGTAAGCGAGCGCGACGAGCGCGACCACAAGACAGATATTGATGAAACGCAACATGGATCTGGAACCCGTCCCTCAGAACCTGCCGTCAGGCAGGAAGCGCGATGCGCGGCACCCCCAAGCTTGCGAGATCGAGAGCATGCGGCGGAGCGTGCGTGCGTTCGCCAGCCCTAAGGCGCGCAGAGCGAGCACGGGGGTTCAGCCTGATCTCGTCCTTTGATGGTGATAACGGACGACGGTTAAGAAGTCGGAAGCTTGGCAAAAAAGTTGACCGACCTTGCTCCGGCAAGTGCCGGGAGGCGCGGGGGGGCGCCGTGCTTCGCGCCGCGAAAAAACGCTTGGCGATGCGGTCTTCCAGCGAATGAAAGGTGACGACGGCGAGCCGGCCCTTTGGCTCGAGCATGTGCTCCGCCGCGCTTAAGCCCCGGGCGAGCTCGAGCAGCTCCTCATTGAGATAGAGCCTGAGCGCTTGGAAGGTGCGCGTCGCCGGGTGCTTGGTCTCGTCGTGCCGCCGGCCAAGCACGCGGGCGACAATGTCGGCAAGCTCGCCGCTCCTGGTAATCGGCGCTTCCGCCCGGCGCACCACGATGGCGCGGGCAATCGAACGGGCGCGCTTCTCCTCGCCGAGGGTGGAGATGATTGCGGCAAGATCACGCTCCGCCATTTCGTTGACGAGATCGCTAGCGGTCGGGCCCTCTGCGCCCATGCGCATGTCGAGCGGACCATCCTGGCTGAAGGAGAAGCCGCGCTCCGGCTCGTCGAGCTGCATGGAGGAGGCGCCGAGATCGAGCGCCACGCCGTCTATCGCCGCGATGCCTTCCCGAGCGGCGATCTCTCGCATCTCGGCGTAGCGGCCAAGGCCAAATTTCAGGCGTCCGGGAAAATCCGATTCGAGCTTGCGTGCGAAGCGAACGGCGCCTGGATCGCGATCGATGGCGAGCACGCTGCAGCGCGCCGATTCGAGGAGCCCGCGGGTATAGCCGCCGGCGCCGAACGTCCCATCGATGAAATGCTTGCCGTCTTTTGGCTCGAGCGCCTCAATGACTTCGGAGAGCATCACGGGAATGTGGCGGGCCGGTCCGCCGGCGGCGGTCAATCCCACGCCGCGACCCGCCATCATTCCCGTGCTCCCTCTGGCCCGCCGCTTCCGCGGCGCCCCGCGCCGAGTAACTTGCGGAGATCGCGGACCTTTTGGCGCGCTTCCGCCAAATGGGTTTCAAATCGGCCTGGCTCCCACATCTGGAACTTCTCGCCGAGGCCGACAAAAGTGATGTGCGTAGTGATGCCGGCGTGCTCTCTGAGCCGCTCCGGCAGAATGGCGCGCCCGTCCTGATCGATAGTGAGGATCTCGCTTGTCCCGAACAAGGCCGTGGCGAGATGGTCGCGCTCGTCTGAATAAGGTGGGAGTTCCTCGACCAGGCCATTGATCTTGTCGACCAAGCGCTGGCCGCCGGCGTCGAGCGCGGGCGCATCAAGCGATGGATAGCAATAAATGCCGTCAAGACCGTCCTTGGCGAGGACTGTGCGGAAAGAAGCCGGGACGGAGACGCGGCCTTTCGTGTCGATCTTATTTGTGAATGTCGACACAAACTGGTCCATCTCCCCCTCTTGGGCACCTACTGACTGGAAACTTAAGCGAACGCTTAAGGTGCGAGACCCTGGCCCTTTAGGTCGGAGACGCGGGTGGGAGAGGCGGCGCGGGTCCCCCCGTGGCCTCGTAAGGAGCGCTGCCGAGCCCCTCCCACCCCTCACCGAACGGGCAAATCATGGGATAACATGGGATGTCATGGGTGGTCAAGGAATCTCATGGAATAGGCTTAACGCGGCTGGTATTTCTGTGGGTAACGGCCCGCGTCGTAACTGCGGCGGAGTGAGCCTCTTTTCAAAGCCCTTTGGGTTGGCGGATCACGGCGAAGCGGTTTACAACTAGCGCAACGAACGGGGTGGCACTCGCGTCTTCACGCGCAATATCGGCGCGCGGTTTGCGCGGAGAAGCGCCTCGCCCACATCAACTGGGGATGCGAATCAGAAGGGTTCGGCGTCGGCGTTCATGCTCAACAGGCGATCTTCAGCGACGCTCGGCCTCGCGGCATTTATGCTCGCCGTTGGCGCAGGGACGCTTGCCGCGAGCGATTCGACGGAAGGGCCGTACGCCAGGCTTGGGCCACCGGATGCGCCGGTGCGGCTGTACACGGTGGAGCGCGGCGAAGGTCCGCCCGTGCTCTTGATCCACGGCTTCGGCACCAACTCATTCACCTGGCGTCACGTGGCGCCGGACCTCGCCCGCGACCACAAGGTCATCGCCGTAGACCTCAAGGGCTTTGGCCGCTCGGACAAGCCGTTCGACGAGCGCTATTCGGCGAGCGATCAGGCGGAGCTTCTGACCCAGCTTATCCTCGACCGCAACCTCCACGACCTCACCATTGTCGGGCACTCCTATGGCGGCGGCATAGCGCTCCTGCTCGCGCTCGAGGCGGATACGCGCCTGCAAGGGCGAATCGCGAGGCTCGTGCTGCTTGACACGATCGCCTATCCGCAAGCCATCCCGGTGTTCTTCAAGCTGCTCGACACGCCTGTCGTGTCGCAGCTCGGCGTGCGCATGGCGCCGCCGACCGCGCAGGTCCAGATGGCGCTCAGGATCGCTTATTTCGACAACAGCAAGATCGGTGCCGACGAGGTCAAAGCCTATGCCGAGCCGATGAAGACTGCCGCCGGCAAGC
>DASZGQ010000010.1:0-3290 GCA_035938735.1 Methyloceanibacter sp. | reverse complement strand
TTCCCAGAGTTTCTTTGACGTTGCTTTCCGGAGTGTTTGTTCGCGTCGAGGCAAGCGGATTGCGGCGCGAAGGTCAACCAATGGCGCTCTACTCTGCTCCCCTCCCCCCGCGCAGCGGCGGGGAGGGGTCGGGGGTGGGGGGCGGCGCCGCGTTCGCCGAGGCCGCTTGGCTTGCGGAAGCACCCCCCACCCCCGACCCCTCCTCACCACTCGCGTCGCTCGCGGAAGGAGGGGAGCGCATTGTGCCTAGCGGCCTCTAAGCGCAAGCTCGCTCGTCTCAACCCCGAGGTAGAGATTAAACCGCCGCCGTGGTCACGCCGCCATCGACCACGATGGTCTGCCCGGTCATGAAGCTCGATGCATCCGAGCCGAGATAGGCGACTGCGCCCGCGATCTCGTCGGGCTCGCCGATGCGCCGCAGCGGCGTGGTTTCGCAGCGGCGCTTCAACCTCTCTTCGTCCTCCCACAAGGCGCGCGCGGAATCGGTCTTGACCAGACCCGGTGCTACGCAATTGACGCGCACGCCCTTGGGGCCCCATTCGCCGGCGAGGCTTCGGCACAGCGCGAAATCCGCCGCCTTGGAAATTCCGTAGGCGCCGATCACGGTCGAGCCGCGCAATCCACCGATCGAGGAAATGATGACGACCGATCCCTTGCCGCGCTCGGCCATTGGCGGGATCGCCAGCGAACAGAGCCACAGGTTGCTCTTGACGTTGGCGTTCATGATCTTGTCGAAGGCGTCGTCCTTGATGTCGAGCAGCGGGCCGTAATACGGATTGACCGCGGCGTTGCAGACCAGGATGTCGATCTTGCCGCAATGGGCGGTCGCACCCTTGATCAGCATCTCGACCTCCTCGCGACGTGAGATGTTGCAGGGGATGACGTGCGCGTCGCCGCCCGCCCTTCGAATGGCTTGCGCCACTTCCTCACAAGCATCGACCTTGCGGCTGGATATCACCACCTTCGCGCCGAGCCTGGCCAGAAGCTCGGCCGAGGAGCGGCCGATGCCGCGACTGGAGCCGGTGACGACAGCTACCTGCCCTGTGAGGTCGAAGGGGGTGGATTTCATTGGTGTTGCTCTCACGTCATTCCGGGACACGCGATTTCGAGTGGACCCGGAATCCAGAAGTTGTTCGCTCGAGATTCCGGGTTCGCTCGTTTCACTCGCGCCCCGGAATGACGGCATTGTGCTACATCAGCCCGCCACCGTCGGTGACGCGGCGCAAATGATAGTCGGTGTCGCCAAGCGTATTTTCGATCATGGTCAGACGCTTGAAGTAGTGACCGATCTTGGCCTCCATAGTCATGCCGATGCCACCGTGGAGCTGGATCGATTGCTGGCCGACGAATTTCGCGGATTTGCCGATCTGCACTTTCGCGGCCGCGACTGCCGTGGCGCGCTCCCCGGCGTTGTCGAAATCGGATGCCATGGTCGCGAACATCGACATGCTGCGGGCCTGCTCGACGGCGACGAACATGTCGGCCGCACGATGCTGCAGCGTCTGGAAGCTGCCAATCGGCACACCGAACTGCTTGCGCGTCTTCAAATATTCGACGGTCGTTTGCAGCGATTCATCCATCAGGCCGACCGCCTCGGCGCACAGCGCAGTGCGCGCTTCGTCGACGACACGCTCGATCAGAGGCAGGCCATTCTCGCCATCGCCCATCACCGCATCGCCGCCGACCTCGACGCCGGTAAAGGTGATATCTGCGGCGTGCAGGCTGTCCTGGGTGGGATAGCCCTTTTTCGCCACGCCCCTGGCATCCGCCGGCACCAGGAAAACGCCGATGCCGCCGGCGTCACGCTGGCCGCCTTTGGTGCGCGCGGTCACGATCAGGGTGGAGGCCGCCTCGCCGTTGAGCACGACGAACTTCTCGCCATCGATCACCCAGCCGTCGCCCTTCCTCTTGGCCGAAGTGGTCACGTCGGAAAGATCGTAGCGCGAATTCTTCTCCAGTTGCGCGAACGCAAAGGTTCGCGCTCCCTCGATGATGCCCGGGATATACGCTTCCTTCTGCTTCGCCGTCCCGCCGTGGCGAAGGAAGCCGCCACCGATCACGACCGTTGGCAGATAAGGCTCCAGCACCAGCGCCCTTCCCAGCGCTTCCATGACTATCATGGTCTCCACCGCGCCGGCGCCGAAGCCGCCGTCGTCTTCGGAGAACGGCAGACCGAGCAGGCCCTGCTCGGCGAACTTGCCCCAGACAGCCTTGCTCCAGCCGCCGCCCTCTTTCATGTACTTCTTGCGTGAATCGAAATCGTAGGCGCTGCCGAGGAGGCCATCGACGCTTTCCTTGAGGAGCCTCTGCTCCTCCGACAAATCGAAATCCATTTTTGCTATTTCCCTGTATCAACAACTCTCGTCATTCCGGGATGCGCCTCTTGGCGCAGGCCCGGAATCCATACTCCCGATCGTGGTTATGGATTCCGGGCTCGCTCGTTTCACTCGCGCCCCGGAATGACAGCCAGTGAGCGCTCTCCCCGCGAAACGCGGGAGGAGCGAGAAAGATCAAAGTCCCAGCACCGCCTTGGTGATGATGTTGCGCTGGATTTCATTCGATCCGCCATAGATCGAGACCTTGCGGTTGTTGAAGTAGCTCGGTGCGATCTGCGCGGTCCAGTCCATCGTCTCGTTGGAGCCGTCGTCGCCGTGCACGTCATAGGGCGCGGCAAACGGCCCGATCACCTCCATCAGCAGTTCGGTGGTGGCCTGCTGGATCTCCGAGCCCTTGATCTTCAACACCGAAGACGCCGGGTTAGGCTTGCCCTTGCCGTGCTTGCCCTCGTCCGCAACCACGCGAAGCTGGGTGAGTTCGAGCGCCTTGAGCTCGATCTCGACCGCGGCGAGCTTCTCGCGAAAAGCCTGGTCCTCCATCACGGGCCTGCCGCCGGACTCGACCTTGGAGGCGAGATCCTTGATGCGGCGAATCCGCTCCTTGGAAACGCCGACGCGAGCGATGCCGGTGCGCTCGTTGCCAAGCAGGAACTTGGCATAGTCCCAGCCCTTATTTTCCTCGCCGACCAGATTCTCGACCGGCACCTCGACGTCGTCGAAGAACACTTCGTTGACCTCATGGCCGCCATCGATGGTCTGGATCGGGCGCACGGTGACGCCCTTGGACTTCATGTCCATCAGGATGAAGGAAATGCCGCTCTGCTTCTTGGCCGCGGGATCGGTGCGGCACAGGTTGAATATCATGTCGGCGTGCTGGGCCAGCGTAGTCCAGGTCTTCTGGCCGTTGATGATGTATTTGTCGCCCTTGCGCTCGGCCTTGGTCTTCAGCGAGGC
>DASZGQ010000009.1:0-1912 GCA_035938735.1 Methyloceanibacter sp. | reverse complement strand
GCACCTACACCGATGACATTAACCGGCCCGGCCAGCTCCACGCCTTTCTATTGCGCAGCCCCCACGCTCATGCAGAGCTGGGCACCATCGACACCGCTGCCGCCAAGACGGCGCCCGGCGTTGCTGCGGTCTTCACCGGCGCCGATCTGCAAGTGGGTGGCCTCCCCTGCGGCTGGCTCGTCACTTCGAAGGATGGCAAGCCGATGGTCGAGCCGCCGCATCCACTGCTCGCCCACGGCAAGGTGCGCCATGTGGGTGACCCGGTGGCAGTGGTCATCGCCGAGACGTGCGAGCAGGCGAAGGACGCCGCCGAGCTCATCGACGTCAGCTACAAACCGCTGCCGGCCGTCGCGACATCGGACGCAGCAATCAAGCCGGGAAGCCCGCTTCTTTTCGACACCGCGCCCGGCAATCTCTGCTTCGATTGGCATCTGGGAGACAAGGCGGCAGTCGACGCCGCGTTCGCCGGCGCCCACCACACCACGCGTCTCGACCTTGTCAACAATCGGCTGGTCTCAAACCCGATGGAGCCGCGCGCCGCCATCGGCGAATTCAATCGTGGCACCAGTGAATACACGCTCTACACAACGAGCCAGGCGCCGCACGTCCATCGGCTTCTGATCGCCGCCTTCGTGCTGCAGCTGCCGGAGCACAAGCTGCGTGTGATAGCGCCCGATGTGGGCGGCGGCTTTGGCACCAAGGGATCGCTCTATGCCGAGCAGGCGCTCGTGCTCTCTGGCTTGCGGGCAAGCTCGGCCGCCCGATCAAATGGACCGCCGAGCGCAACGAGATTTTTTTGACCGACAACCAGGCGCGTGACCATCTCACCAAGGCGGAGCTCGCTCTCGACGAGGACGGCAAATTCCTCGCCATGCGGGTCGCCACGTTGGCCAACCTTGGCGCCTATCTCGGCAGCTTCGCCCCGGCAATCCCAACCTGGTGCTATGGCACCTTGCTCGCCGGCACTTACGCGACCCCCGCGATCTATGTAGAGGTCAAGGGCGTTTTCACCAACACCGCGCCGGTCGACGCCTATCGCGGCGCTGGGCGGCCAGAGGCCTGTTACGTGGTGGAGCGCCTCGTCGACCGCGCCGCGCGCGAGATGAGGCTCGACCCGGTGGTGCTGCGCCGGCGCAACTTCATCCCTAACGACGCCTATCCCTATACGACGCCTGTTGCGCTCACCTATGACAGTGGCGACTACTTCAAGACACTCGACATGGCGGTGAAAACGGCCGATTACGCCAGCTTCGAGCAGCGACGGAAGGGGGCGGCAAAACGCGGCAAACTACGCGGCATCGGCATCTCCACCTATATCGAGGCCTGCGCCATGGCGCCCTCGGTGATAGCGGGCCAACTCGGTGCACGCGCCGGCTTCTACGAGACGGCGGAAGTGCGCGCGCACCCCACCGGCAGCATCACCGTCTTCACCGGCTCGCATAGCCACGGCCAAGGCCACGAGACGACGTTCGCCCAACTCGTGGCCGATCGCTTCGGTGTCCCTCTCGAGATGGTCGACATCGTCCACGGCGACACCGGCCAGGTCCCCTTCGGCATGGGGACCTACGCGTCGCGCTCGCTTGCGGTGGGCGGTACCGCACTGGTCAAGGCCATGGAAAAGATCGTCGCCAAAGGCAAGAAGATCGCCGCCCATCTGCTCGATGCTGCTGAGGCCGATGTCGAGTTCGCCGACGGCAAATTCTCCGTCGCCGGCACGGACCGCGCCGTGCCTTTCGCTGAGGTGGCCTTCGCCGCCTATGTCCCGCACAATTATCCCATCGACACGGTGGAGCCCGGCCTCGACGAGACCGCTTTCTACGATCCCATCAACTTCACCTATCCCGCCGGGGCCTATATCGCCGAGATAGAAGTCGATCGCGAAACCGGCACGGTCGAGCTTGTCAACTTCACC
>DASZGQ010000008.1:0-14776 GCA_035938735.1 Methyloceanibacter sp. | reverse complement strand
GTGACTGGTCATCCGCTGCTCCTTGATCTGCTGGATGACCTGGGTCAGGTTGTAGGTCGCCGGGTCCTGCATCGGCGGGGCGCCGTGTAGCTCTCAAGTTCCTTCAGCCACAGCGCCTGGCCGATGGGCAGATGTTCCAGTCGTAAAGATAAGCGGTCACTGGGCCAGCAAGTGCACCGCCAATGGACAGGTTGGTTTTTTGTTCTTCACCGACCGCCCCCTCGAAGGGATCACGCTTGATGTTGTCGACTTGGGCCCATTTGTAGGTGGTAACCCCCGTCAGCCCGCAGGTCGGGCAGACGCCAGCCATTGCGAAGTAGATCTTCCAGTTCTTGCACCGCACCGCCGAGGGTGTCGAGCCTGTATAGTAAAGGTATCACGCGCCGACTTTTCCGACTTACCTTCGAGGTAGTCACGCTGGTCGACACCGTCGAGCGTCGTCTTGACGATCCCGGAGTATTCGCCGGCCTCGATCTGTTTCTTCAGCGCGTCGCCTTTGGGGCCACCGGCGATGTCGACAAGCGTAGGTAGCCAGTCGAGGGCAGAGAACATCTCCGTTCTTGACCGTGCCCGGTTTGATGTGGCCTGGCCAGCGCACAACCATCGGAGCGCGCAACACCCCCTTCCCAGGTGGTCAGCTTCCCACCTTTGAAGGGGGTGTTGCCGCCGTCAGGGAAAGTGATCACCCCCGCGTCTTATTGACGTCGGGGAAGCTGACCCCCTGCATCGCATCCAGGTGGTACATATAGCCCCAGAATTCCTGGAAGCCGTGCGCGGTCGGCAGCGCCGCTGTGTGGTCGCCCAGGTGGTTCTTACCGAACTCGCCGGTGGTGTAGCCAAGGTCGTACAGAAACTTCGCCAGCGCCGGCGTGCCAGGCCGCAGGTAGGACGGGCTGCCGGGCAACTGCGGTGGGATCATGCCGGTGCGCAGCGGATGCATGCCGGTGAAGAAGGCGTTACGCCCGGCGGTGCAGCTCTGCTCTGCGTAATACGTCATGTAGATCGAGCCTTCATTGCCGATGTGATCGATGTTGGGCGTTTCACCAACCATCAGGCCGCGATGGTAGATGCTCGGCTGCATCCAGCCGATGTCGTCGCCCATGATGAACAGGATGTTGGGCTTCGTCTCCTGGGCGGCCGCCGGAGCATCCGACCCGACCGCAGCCAAGCCGACGGCGAAGACCGCCGCAACAAGCCGGGCGGTGCCGCTATGCATTTTCGACTCTCTCATGGGTCCACCTCATGACATGTGAACGAACAAAAAAGTTGCTGTGGGAGTAAGATTGCTTGACGATGACTCCCGCTTGACAGGGAGGTGAGTCATGACCAACGACCCAAAAAAATTCTTCGAGATCGCACGAGTGTGCGCCACCCTTTCGAAAAGCGCTGCAACTACCCCTGAAGAGCGCGATACGTTTGCAGATTTGGCCAACAGGTGGCAGAGGTTTGCCACTGACGCAGAGGCATGTCTCAAGCCCCTCGATGAGTGTTCCGATCCCGACGAAACGCTGTCGGCATAGCTCGCTGCACGGGGCGACACATCAATAAGAAGCCCGGGCGAATAGTTTGGAAGGCAGTGTGGGACAAGCAGGGAACACGCCGTCCCCCAGTAAGGGGGAGGGATTACACTGACTGCCGGTTCTAGTGAGCGGCCTTCTTCCGGCGCTCCACCTCGGCCTGGCTGACTTCACCCGACTTGACCAGTGCGGCGACGCAGGCATGGGTCAGGTTGTCGCCGTGCTTGTGCATGCAGTTTCTCAAGCCCTTGCTTTCGATCCCCCACTCGCTGCAAAACTTTTTGTAATCTTGCACACAATGCTGCTGCACGTGCTTGCTTGGCGCGCCCTGCGCCGCACAGACGAAACCAAGGACCGAAACAAAGCCAACAATGAGAGCGGTACAATAGGACGTCATCACCAGGTCCTCCCCTACAAACCTTAGGCGGTGTTTGTAAGCCCAGTGTAGAGCCCGTTGCTCGCGGCGCGGGCGCGGCAAAAAGACATCCCTCGGTGGCTTTGGCACGTATTGTGCCAGCGCTTCACGCGCTGAACTCCGCCTTTCAGGGGGAGCGAAAACGTGGATGGCCGGGTCAAGCCCGGCCATGTCGAGCGAACTGAAGAGCGTTTACCCTAGCGGGCCGCTCTCTTTCGGCGATCCACCTCGGCCTGGCTCACTTCGCCGGCCTGGACGAGTGCGTTCACGCATGTCTTGGACAGATTGTGGCCGTTCCTGTCCATGCAGGCGCGGAGACCGGAGGTCTCGAGCCCATACTCGCTACAATATTGCTTGTAGTCATCCTTGCAGGCCGCCTGCACAGCCTTGCTGATCGGCTCGGCCCCCGCCGCCCCGGCAAGGCAAGCGACCGCAACAAAAGCGACAGGCAGTTTCGCACGATAGGAATTCATCAACATGGCCTCCCTTGAACCTCTCGAGCGATCGATGAGAACGGGAGAGTTTAATGTGATTCTTTTCGCGATGTGCGCCGCGTGCAAAAAAGAAAATGCTTGTTGACATATGGGCAACAGCGCTTCATCCGTCCCGCTTGCGGGAAAGGTCCGGCGGCGCGCGACATGGTGAGGCGCGTCGCGAGGTGTGCGGCGCCGCCTCAAGTCGTCATTTCCGGCGCAAGCCGGAATCCAGCCACAGAGGGGCGCTCGCGGCGAAGCAGGGCTGGACCCCCGGCTTTCGCCGGGGTGACGGCGAATGCGGTGATTAGTGGCCCAACAGTTTCTTCTGGCGGTCCACATATTCCTTCGAGATATCGCCCGCCGCGATCAGAGCGTCCACGCAGGCCTTGGTCAGGTTCGGGCCGTTCTGTTTGAAGCACATGTCAAGGAGCTCGGAGCCGATCCCATACTGGTTGCAGTATTTGTCGTACTCCCACGCGCAGGCGTCCTGTACCGCCTTGGTGACAGTGACCGACTCCGCATAGGCGGCGCCGGCGAAGCCAAGCATCGAAATGAACGCGATAGTCAGCGGTACGCGATACGTCATGTACATTTCCCCCTGTTATTGCGGTTAGGCCGGCAAACCTTATCAGAAAGCCCTCGCAGCGCTGAGCGCCTTTGTGCAAGCCATTACTCAAAAACTGCTTGTTTTCCGGTCGTCAAAAATGGCCGAAAAACTTGGTATGAGGTGTTTCCCTCCGGTGTTATCTGCAAAGATCAAATCCCGCACGAGCATCCACTGAACTTCGAGGGCGGCACGCATGATCACGCGCGGGTTTACCGGGCGGCAGCAATCGCCGGACATCGCCAAGCGGCTGCCGCCTGGGCAGTCGCTGACGGCCGACTTTCCGGTGCTGTCCGAAGGCCCCACGCCGCACATCAGCACCGAGGACTGGTCCTTCACCCTGAAGGTGGGGCCGAAGCCGGTCGCCAAATGGAACTGGGCCGAGTTCAACGCGCTCCCTCAGGCCCACCAGGTCCCGCGACATTCACTGCGTCACCAAAGGGTCGAAGCTCGACACGCCCTGGGACGGAGTCTTGATCGACGATGTGTTCGCCGCTGCCGGCATCGAGCCGCCGACCAAGTTCATCCTGGCGTATTCCTTCGACTGGCTATTCCACCAATGTGCCGGTCGCCGATCTCGTCGGCGGCAAGGCGATGATCGCGCTCCGCTATGACGGCAAGCCTCTGCCGCCCGATCATGGCGGGCCGGCGCGGCTGCTCGTGCCGCATCTCTATTTCTGGAAGTCGGCGAAATGGGTGAGCGGCCTGCAGTTCATAGCAAGAGACGAGCCGGGCTTCTGGGAGCTCCGTGGCTATCACATCTATGGCGATCCTTGGCGCGAGCAGCGCTTCACCGGTGACTGAAGCTACCGGCTCCCACCCGTTAGCGGCAAAGCTTCGCTGTCAGGAGGCGGCCATCACCGCGATCCACGCCGACACTCCGCGGGTGAAGAGCTTCCTGCTCGCGCACGCAGCGCCCTTTTCCTTCCGCGCCGGCAGCATGTGGATGTGCGGCTCACGGCGCTCGACGGCTACAGGGCAGAGCGCAGCTACTCCATCGCCTCGGCGCCGGAGGAGACAGAGCACATCGAGTTGGCAATCGAGCGGCTCGACGACGGCGAGGTCTCGCCCTTCTTCCATGACGTAGCGGAGGTCGGCGACGCAATAGAGCTGCGCGGGCCGATCGGCGGGCATTTCGTTTGGGAAGTGGAAGACGGTGGTCCGCTGCTCCTGCTTGGCGGCGGCCCCCGGCGTCGTGCCGCTGATGTCGATGCTGCGCCACCGTGCGGCGCAAGGCTCTCGCGTGCCTGCGCTGCTGCTGTCCGCGACGAGCTGCTTGCGCTCGCTGCGCGGAACGACGGCTTTCAGCTCGCGCTAGCGCTCACCCGCGATCAGCCACGGCGCTCGCAAGATTTCGGCCGACGCGTCGATGCCGCGATGGTCGCCGAGTTCGTTGGCCGGCTGCCGGAGCCGCCGCGACACGTGTTCGTCTGCGGAGGAAATCCTTTCGTCGAGGCCGCATCGCAAGGCGCGATTCACGCGGGCGTCAGCCCAGCGATGATCCGCACCGAGCGCTACGGAGGGTGACGCGCAAAGGGGCCGCTCTAACGAGCGGCCCCTTGATAGCCTTTAGCGCCCCACTACTCCTTGCTTTAGCGCCCCACTACTCCTTGGAGGTCTCCCCGCCAAGAGTCGGATTGGGCTTGGAGGTCTCTGCCGCAGAGGAGCCCGGAGGTGCCGAGCTTTGCTCCTTGGCGCCGGCCGATTGGTCGGCGCTGCCCGAATCCGGTTTCATCGCGTCCTTGTCGACCTTGTTGGCGCTCGCAGCACCAGAGGACGGAGGCGCCGAGCTCTGCTCGGCTGCGCCGCCTGACGTGTCCGCGCCGCCGGACGGCGGCTGATGCGCCGACTTTGAGGTTTCGTGCGATACGCCAGGTTGCGTCGGAGGTATGTTGGAGTCATCCGCGGCGAGAGCCGGGGAAAGACCAAGTAAAACGGCGACAGCCGTTCCTAACAACAAGCGATTCATATTGATCTCCTTGAGGTTATCCCTGCAACTGGCAACAGTTTCTTGTCTGACCGGGCTTGAGTTCCCTGAACCGCTGCAAGGAAAACGCCTCGTACAACGATGGGTTCCCAAGTTTATTTTCGCGAATCGCGGAAAAAATCTGGAGATGGCTCGACGGCGGACCTCCCAGAGCTTTACCGGCACTGGATCCGTCAGGCCTTCGGCGACAGCATGGGCGGAGGCGGCTGCTTTTCGTCGTGCGGGATGCGCGGGTCGATCGGCGCCCAGCGTGGCGCCATTGAGGTCCAGATGGTGAGCTGGGGCTTGCCAATCTCGGGGTCGTCGAGCGTGCCGGCGCGGACCGAAAAAAGATGCGGACGCGCATCGGACTGGATGGCCACATGCGTCCCGCATGTCGGGCAAAAGCGGCGCTGCATGACATTGCCGCTATCAGCCTTGCTCTCGAAATCGGTGAGCGCGCCTTCGATATGGACCGCAGCGCTCGGGAACACGACGTCCACCGTGGCGCTTCCCGCCCCGATGAACTGACACACGCGGCACCAGCAGGTCCGCGCCGCGATGCTCGGCCTCGATCGAATAGCGCACCGCTCCGCACAGGCATCCGCCGGTGATGGTCATTGTTCTTCCTACATCCCCATGGTGGCGGCCTTGTTCAACAGAGCCTCGGCCTGGCGGATCGAGGCGATGTCGATCAGCCGGCCGTCCAATGACACCGCGCCCTTGCCTTCCTTCGCCGCCTGCTTCATGGCCTCGACGATGCGTTTGGCCTTGGTGACCTCGGCCTCCGACGGCGTGAACACCTTGTTGGCAAGCTCGACTTGGCTCGGATGGATCGCCCACTTGCCCTCGAAGCCGAGCACGGCTGCACGCTTCGCTGCGGCGAGATAGCCGTCAGGATCGGAAAAATCGCCGAATGGCCCGTCGATCGGACGAAGCCCGTAGGCGCGGCAGGCGACCATCATGCGCGACAGCGCGTAGTGCCAGGGGTCGTTCCAGTAATAGGAGCGGTTGCCCGCCTCGTCCTTGTCGGAGAGAATGCCGTAATCCGGATGCGGCGCGCCGATGCCCATGGTGCGCGCCCGCGTGGAGGCGGCGTAGTCGGCGACGCCGAAGCTCATGGCCTCGAGCCGCTTCGAGGCTTGCGCGATCGCCTCGACATTGGCCATGCCGAGGGCGGTCTCGATCAGCACCTCGAAGCCGATACGCTTCTCGCGCTTCTTGTATTGCTCGATCTGCGTGACGAGCATGTCGATGGCATAGACGTCCTGCGGCACGCCGGTCTTGGGGATGAGGATCATGTCGAGCCGCGGGCAGTTCTCCACCACATCCACCACGTCGCGATAGGCGTAATGGGTGTCGAGCCCGTTGATGCGGATCATCATGGTCTTGCTGCCCCAATCGAGATCGTTAAGGCCCTGGATGATGTTCTTGCGCGCCTGCTCCTTGTCGTCCGGCGCCACGGCGTCTTCGAGGTCGAGGAAGATGATGTCGGCGCCGCCCTTGGCCGCCTTCTCGAACAGCGACGGGTTGGACCCCGGCACGGCAAGCTCTGAGCGGTGCAAACGCGGGGTCGCCTGTTGGATCAGGGTAAAGCTCATGTCGTCGATTTCCTTTCGTTACCAGTTAACCCGTGGCCCCAAGGCCGGCGGCAATGCAGTTGATGGAAAGCAATAGAGCAGGCTTGTAGCGCTCCCGCTCGGCTTCGGTCGAGGCGCCGCGGAACCGGCGCAACAGCTCGACCTGCTCGCGATTGACCTCGTTGATCATGGGGAGCCGCTCGGCAAGCACCTCGCGATGGCGCGGGAAGCGGTCGCCGATCTCGGCCTCGCCGCTCACCTTCCGCACCATCTGGCGCGTCAACCGGTATTCGCTCTCGAACATGGGGAAGATCGTGTCGCGCACTCTGTCTTCGGCGACAAGCCCCGAATAGTCGAGCGCGATGTCGAGATCGACGATGAGCAGCGTCTTCTCCACCTCGTCAACAATCAGGCGGAACAGGCGGGAGTCCTTGAACATGCGGGCAAGCATGGCGTTGCCGGCCTCGCCACGCACTTCGATGAAGTTTTGCAGCGCGCTTCCGACGCCGTACCAGCCGGTGATGATGTGCCGGTTCTGCGCCCAGGCGAACACCCAGGGGATGGCGCGGAGATCGGCGAGGCTGCGCGCGCCGAAGCGCCGCGGCGGGCGCGACCCGATATTGAGCAGCGATATCTCCTCGAGCGGGCTCGCCGATTGGAAATAGGTGACGAGATCGGGGTTGGAGACGAGCCGCGTATAGGCGGCGCGAGAGGAGCCGGACAGCGCCTCCATGGCATCATCGATCTCGGCGCGGGGCTTCAGCGCATCCTCGCGCTCGGACTTGAGCGCATGCTCGAATACGCTCGCGGCGAGCAGCTCCATCTGATAGCCGGCGGTGCCGCGGTTGGCATATTTGTAGGAGACCACCTCGCCCTGCTCGGTGACGCGGAATCTCCCGCGGATCGAACCTGCCGGTTGCGCCGCGATAGCGCGGCCGGTCGGCGCCCCGCCGCGGGAGACCGAGCCGCCGCGCCCATGGAAGAAGGCGATCCTGACGCCGGTTTCGTCGCTCACCTTGGTGAGCCGCGATTGCGCCTTGGACAATTCCCAATTGGAGGCGAAGAAGCCGCCATCCTTGTTCGAATCGGAATAGCCGATCATCACCTCCTGCACGCCGCCCTGCCAGTTGGTGCTGCGGCGGACGAGCGGGACTGAGACCAGCTCGCGCATGATGGCGGGCGCAGCGCGCAGATCGTCGATGGTCTCGAACAGCGGCACGATGGGCAGCGGGCAGATCTCGGTGCCGGCGGCGTCGAGGAACACGCCGGCTTCCTTGGCGAGGAGAAAGACGCCGAGAACGTCGGCGACGGAGCGGGTCATCGACAGGATGAAGCTGCCGAAGGCCTCGCGGTCGAGCCGCCCGCGCATCTCCGGCACGAGCCGCAGCGTGTTAAGCGTCTCCTCGGCCTCAGGCGGCAAACCGGAGAGAACACGGTCGCCGATGCGTGGGCGGGCAAGCTCGGCGAGCAGCCAGGACTTCCAGGCGTCGGAGCGTGGATCAGGCGGCTCGCCGCTCTGCCCGGAAGTCGCCCGCCACAAAGCCTGCAAAGTCTCGGTGGTGCGCGTGGTGTTCTCGCGAAGGTCGAGGCGAACCGTTGAGAAGCGGAACACCTGTGCTGCGTAGCGGACGGGGCGGACGAGATCGGCGGCGATCGAGGCGAGGTTCGCGTCTTCCAGCGCCCACTCCAGCACGCGGAGATCAAGGATCAGCTCGTCGGCATTGGCGTAATAGGCTCGCCCGTAGCCCTCCTCGTTCCCTTCAATGCGCGCGAGCGTAGCGTCGAGCTTGCGCAGCGCGATGGTGAGGTATTGGCGATAGGCCTCACCGGGATTACGCGCGCGAATGGCGACGGCCTCGCCCGATGCTTCAAGCTCGCGCGCAAGCTCGGCGCGGAAGCTCTCCGGCACCGGCGAGGCGAGTTCGGTGATCGACAGGTAGCGCGCAAGTTCATTGATCCGCGCCTTGTAGTGCCTCAAACTCGCAAGTGCGTTCTGTTTAAGCGTGGTGCGCGTCACCGGCGTGGTGACGAAGGGATTGCCGTCGCGGTCGCCGCCGATCCAAGAGCCGAACTGGAAGAAGGGCGGTATGTCGAAGCGCGTGCCGGGATAGGAGTGTTCGAGCGCGTCCTCAAGCCCACTCAGCATCTTCGGCGCCATCTCGAACAGCGTCTCGTCGAAGAAATGAAGTCCGCGCTGAACCTCCTGCTCCGGCGACGGTTTTTCCAAATGCAGCTCGCCGGTCATCCACACGAGCTCGATCTGGTCGCGCACCTCATCGACGAGGGCCGCACGCTCCCGCCCCGTCCAGCGCGGATTTTCCAGCTCGCGCAGCAAAAGATAGGTCTTGCGGTACTTCTCCAGCACCGTGACGCGCTTCGACTCGGTGGGATGGGCGGTCAGGACCGGACGAATGCGCAAATTCCCGATCAGCTTCTGGATTTCCTCCGCACCGATCCCGGCGCGCGAGGCCTCCGCCAGCACATGGCTGAACGTGCCGCGCAGCTCCTCGCGGCCGCGCTCGCGCTCGACCTGGCGCCGCCGGCGCATGGCGACGTTCTGCTCGGCGATGGAAAGAAGCTGGAACCAGATGCCTTGCGCCTGTAGCGCCCGGGCCATGAGCTCAGGCGCGAAGTCGGCCACGACGGCGCCGCCCTTGAGCAGCGGCTCGATCTCAGGTTGATGGCGTCGCGCCACGTCGAGGAGGAGCCCAAACAGAAGCTCTGCAGCTTCCCGCGACGACGTGCCCGCGATCAGGGCCGATGGGGTGGAAGCATTGCCAGCGGCGCCGAGCTTTCTGACATCGTCCTTCATGATGGCCCGGCACTCCCGGCGGGGCATGGGGCCCCGCCCTCGACGATGTGGCGCCGCGCCTTCAGCTCAGAGGACCGCCTGGGGCCTCGACGCGCCGCCGGACAACACCCGCGCCACGGTCGAGCCGAACTCGCTCGGATTCGGCGCCACGGTCAGACCGCAAGAGCGCATGATCTCAGCCTTCTCCGCGGCGCTGTCGCCGACGGCGGAGATGATGGCGCCGGCATGGCCCATGCGCCGTCCCTTGGGGGCAGTGAGGCCAGCTACGAAGCCAACCACCGGCTTCGCCATGTTCTCCTTGATCCAGGCCGAGGCTTCCGCTTCCTGCGGGCCGCCGATTTCGCCGATGAGCAGCACCGCCTCGGTCTCCGGATCTTCTTCGAAGAGCACCAGATGGTCGAGGAAGGACGAGCCGTTGATCGGGTCGCCGCCAATGCCAACCGACGTGGTGATACCGATGCCGACGGCCTTCATCTGCGATGCGGCCTCGTAGCCCAGCGTGCCAGAGCGCGAGATGACGCCGACCTTCCCTTGCAGATAGATGTGGCCGGGCATGATGCCGAGCATGGCCTTGCCGGGGCTGATGATACCGGCGCAGTTCGGGCCAACCATCATCGGCCGCTTCTCTTTGGGATAGCGGTAGAGGTAGCGCTTCACCCGCATCATGTCTTGCGCCGGGATGCCGTCGGTAATCGAGCAGATCAGCCTGATGCCGGCATCGGCAGCCTCCATGATGGCGTCGGCGCAGAAGGCGGGCGCCACGAAGGTGATACTGGTGGTGGCGCCGGTCGCGTCCACCGCTTCCTTCACGGTGTTGAACACCGGCAGGCCCTGATACTTGGTGCCGCCTTTGCCCGGCGTCACGCCGCCAACGACGTTGGTGCCGTACTCGACCATTTCCTTGGTGTGGAAGGAGCCTTTGTCGCCGGTCATGCCCTGGACGATGATCGGCGTGGTCTCGTCGATTAGAATGCTCATGTTTCTACTCCCGGCGCGCGGCTAGGCTCTCGCCCTTGCAGGTTCCTGCGCCGCATTGCAGGCCTCGACGGCCTTGCTCGCGGCCTCGGCCAGAGTTTCGGCGGTGATCAGCTCAAGTCCGCTCTCGGCGAGGATCTTGCGGCCCTCCTCGACATTGGTTCCGGCAAGCCGCACCACGAGCGGCACCTTCACGTCGACCGTCTGGCAGGCCTGCACCACGCCCTTGGCCACCCAGTCGCAACGGTTGATGCCGGCGAAGATGTTGACCAGCACCGCCTTGACCTTGGCGTCGGACAGAACGAGCTTGAGGGCAGTGGCGATGCGCTCCGGCGATGCGCCGCCGCCAACATCGAGGAAGTTCGCCGGGCTGCCGCCAGCATGCTTGATCATGTCCATGGTGGCCATGGCGAGGCCGGCGCCATTGACGATGCAGCCTATCTCTCCGTCGAGCCCGATATAGTTGAGATTGTGCTCGGCGGCCTGCGCTTCGCGCGGATCCTGCTGCGAGGGATCGTGCATGTCGGCGACGCTGTGACGGCGGAACAGCGCGTTGTCGTCGAACGACATCTTGGCGTCGAGCGCGAGCACGCGATCGTCCTTGGTCACCACCAGCGGATTGATCTCGAGCATGACGGCGTCACGATCGCGGAACGCGCGATAGGCGTTCATGATCGTGGTCACGGCGCGCTGCACCTGCTTGATGTTGAGGCCAAGCGCAAAGGCGAGCTGGCGCGCCTGGAAGGCCTGCAAGCCCACCGCCGGTTCGACCACCACCTGGAGGATCTCCTCCGGCTCGGTCCTGGCGATCTCCTCGATCTCCATCCCGCCGCGACGCGACGCGATCACCCGGATGCGCTCCGCTTTACGGTCAAGCACATAGCCGAGATAGATCTCCCGCTCGAAGGGCTCGGCGACCTCGATATAGACCCGCTGCACTGGCTTGCCTTCCGGACCGGTCTGAATCGTCACCAGACGCTTGCCGAGCATGTCGGCCGCAGCCTCGCGCACCTCGTGGTACGTCTTGCACAGCCTGATGCCGCCGGCCTTGCCGCGGGCGCCGGCATGAATCTGCGCCTTCACTGCCCAGTTCCAACCGCCGAGCTCGGTGGCGGCGTAGACCGCCTGGTCGGGGCTGAAGGCGACGGCGCCCTTCGGCACCGGTACGCCGAACTGAGCGAGCAGCTCCTTGGCTTGATACTCGTGGACGTCCACTTTCCTTCCTCCCTTTTTCGATTTTTGGCCAGCGCCAGGAAAGCGAGCCTCAGCTCAGCTTGCCCTTCACCAGCTCATAAGCTTCCTCGGTCACGCCTTCCGCGCCGGACAAGAGCGTCTCCAATTCCTTTAGCTTAGCGTCAGTGTAGCCTTTGTCAGTGATGATTTTCGCGTTCGTGTAAACATTTAGCGCCGCGCTTCGCAGTGCAGCATAAGCCGCGAGCACGGCGACGCCGGCGTCCGAGATCACGCCCAGGTTGCCCTTGGCCGATGCGATCGCGCCAAGGTCGATGACCTCGCGCGCGGCATGGCAGCAGCGCAGTGGCACTTCGGTGGCGAGCTTGAGTGCGTCCTGGATGGCGGCGCCGCGGGCGGCTTTCTCCGCGTCGGTCTCCTTCGGCATGCCGTAGGCGCCCATCACCGCGTCGAATGCCTTCACGTCGTCCTCGATCATGCCGGTGAGCTTGTGACGAAGCGCCTCTGCCTTAGCGAGGACATCGCGCATCTCGCCTTCCACATCGGCATATTTCTTCTTGCCGATGGTGAGATTGCACACCATGGCGACCAGAGCAGCCCCCATGGCGCCGATGATCGCCGCGGCACTACCGCCGCCAGGCGTCGCGTTCTGACTCGCAAGCTCGTCGAGGAATTTGTCGATGGCGCTCTGTTTGATCATGCGATCAGGCCATCTCCTTGGCGAGAGCGTAGATATGCTCGGCGTCGAGCACTTGGTCGGAGCTTTCGAACAGGTGTCCGATACAGGCGCGATGCAGCTTCAATTTGAGCCCGCCGATGCCGAGCGCGCCGAAGCAGACCTTGCCGTCACGCTCCTTGCCCTTGTCGGTTGCTTCGATGCCTTCCAGCCCGAGCGGCGGCTGCGCATTTACGTCGGCGACCGCCTCGATGGTTGGGTTGTTCTCCCAGTCCGAGGTTTTCAGCAGCTCGATGCCGATGGCTCCGGCGGCAAACACGATTTGCGCGCCGGCCACGTCCTTGGCGCGCGCCGCTTCGTCGGCGCCCTCGACCGGCGTCACCTTGACGCCGAAGCGGGTTTCGATGGCCCTGGCCGCGTTCTCGGCACGCGCCTTCGACCGCGAGGTGATGGTGACGTCGGCGCCTTCCTGCGCGAGCATCGCCGCGGCGCGCATGCCGACCGGGCCGGTGCCGGCGAGCACCACAGCCTTCTTGCCTTTGAGCTTTGTGGCCTTGGCCAGCAGAGCCACGCCGGCGGCGGCCGTGGTGTTGGAGCCATTCGGATCGAGCATCACCGAAACGCGAAATGGGCCGAAGAACTTCTTCTTTACGGCGTTGAGCACCGCCTCGCCCTTCCCCATATCGCCGCCGCCGACAAAGATGGCGGTGTTCTGCTTCTCCTTGCCGCCGCGGGTGAAGATCGTGCCGTCGACAAGAGTGCCGACATTGTCCGGCGTGACATTGGCATAACCGGCCACGCGGTCGGCGCCGCCGTCATAGGCGACCACCGTATCGAACACACTTGCGTAAGGATCGGTATCGAACAGGAACAATAGCTTTTTCATCGTCATCCCTCGTGAGTCCTATTCCGTGACGACGTTCTGCGGGCTGCCGCCCACGAACGCCTCGATGTTTTCGATGAGCTGATCGGCGAGAATCTGCATGGCCTCCTGGCTCGCCCAGGCCACATGCGGCGTGAGGATGAAATTGGGCAGCGTCGGATCGAGGAGGACGTTGCCCTCCTTCGGCGGCTCCTTGGTGAGCACATCAAAGCCGGCGCCGCCGATGGTGCCGTTCTTCAGCGCATCGGCCAGCGCCTGCTCATCGACCAGGCCACCGCGCGCCGTGTTGATGAGGATGGCGGAAGGCTTCATCATCTTGAGCTCCTTCGCCCCAATCATGTTCTTGGTCTCCGGCGTGAGCGGGGTGTGCAGCGTGATGACGTCGCTCTCCCGGTAAATGGTTTCGAGATCGACCAGCCCAGGCTGCGGGAACACGTCATAGGGAAGGATGCGCATGCCAAGCGCCTCGGCGCGCTTCGCCACCGACTTGCCGATGGCGCCATAGCCGATGACGCCGAGCGTCGAGCCGGCGACATCATGGATCGGGTGGTCGAAGAAGCAGAACTGGTTGACCTTGCCCCACCGTCCGGCGCGCACATCCGCCACATAAGCGAGCAGATTGCGCCGCAGCGCAAAGATAAGCGCCATCACGTGCTCAGGCACGGTGTTGAAGGCGTAGTTGCGGATGTTGACGACGGTGATGCCGTTTTGCTTGCAGAAGGCCTTGTCGACCACATCCGTGCCGGTCGCCGCCACCGCGATCAGCTTCAGCTTCGGCAGCTGCTTCAACGTATCGCCGCGCATCGGCACCTTGTTGATGATGGCGATGGTCGCGTCTTTCAGCCGCTCGAGGATCTCTTCCGGCGTCCAGGTAGCCTCATATTCTTTGTAGCTGTGCGGAAACTCCGGCTTGCGCACATTGGCGCCGACGGATTCGCGATCGAGGAACACGATTTGGTGCTGCACCGAACGACCCCTTAAGACTCCGAACGCTGCCTAGACCCTCAACCCAAAACCAACTGCCTTGCCTCCGCGCTCATGGCTTCACGCCAACGTCGGCGATGACCGGCGAAGCTTGTCGGCGAAACTGGCTCTTGAGCGCCGCTATCCCCGCGGGCGCGGGAAAGCCTATTCGGCTGCGACCTGCTTGATCTTCGCCTGCATGCCATCGCGGAAATGCGCCTGCGCCGCGGCGACGCCATTTCCGAGCTCGACCTCGATGCCGGTATCTCGCATCGCCATTTCCGCGCCGGCGATCGCGCCGAGCAGCATCAGCTCGTTCAGATCGCCGAGATGGCCGATGCGGAACAGCTTGCCGGCGACCTGCGACAACCCGGCGCCGAGCGCGAGATTGTAGCGCCTATAAGCAACGTCAATGACGTCGGCGCCGTTGAACCCCGCTGGCACTATGATCGCGCTCACCGTGTCGGAATGCCATTTCGGCTCCTTGGCGCAGAGCTTGAGCCCCCACGCCTGCACCGCGGCGCGGGCGCCGCCGGCAAGATGATGGTGGCGGGCGAAGACGTTCTCTAAGCCCTCCTCATCGATGATGTTGAGCGCCTCGCGCAAGCCGTGCAGCAGCGGCAGCGCCGGCGTGTAGGGAAAATAGCCGGTGGCGTTGGCCTTGATCTGGTCGGGAATGTCGAAGTAGCAGTGCCGCAGATTGCTGGCCTTCATCGCC
>DASZGQ010000007.1:0-2190 GCA_035938735.1 Methyloceanibacter sp. | reverse complement strand
GAGAAGGCTGAAAACGCGCGTTATGCCATTTCCAATTTTGCGCGCGACGTGCTCACCGTGGGCGACAATCTGCGCCGCACCGTCGAGCATGTGCCGGCGGAAGCGGCAAGCCAGGATCCGGCGCTGAAGAGCTTTCTCGATGGCGTGGAGCTCACCGAGCGCGAGCTGTTGAACGTGCTCGAGCGTCACGGCGTCACCCGTATCGAACCGCTCGGCCAGCGCTTCGATCCGAATTGCCACCAGGCCATGTACGAGGTGCAGAACCCGGAGGTGCCGGAAGGCACCGTCGTCGACGTGATGCAGGCCGGTTACGTGATCGGCGACCGCTGTCTGCGTCCTGCGCTCGTGGCGGTGGCCAAAGGTGGCGCCAAGCAGACAGCGCCAAGCCAGCCCGGCGACGGGCCGCCAAAAGCCGCCAATGATGACTTCCCTAGCGACGGTCCGCAAGGCAGCCGAGAGCCTCCTCGCGGTGAACCACTTCGTGGTGAGCCACCTCGCGGCCAGCCAAATCGTGGCGAGCCGCACCGTGGCGGGCCCCAGCGTGGCGAGCCCCCGCGCGGCGGACATCCCAGAGGTCCCCATAACAAGACCTAGGCTGGCTTCGTCACCCGCCGCAGCGTTAGATTGAGGCGGCCGCCCTCCGGCAAGAGATCGGAGGTGCCGGGAAGGACGCGGTAGATGCCATGATAGGCAAGCCGGTCCCCGCCGCCAAGCACCACCACATCACCGGACTTGAGCTCGAGTGCGCGCGTGGAGTCTTTCCGCGTTAAGCCGCCGACGCGAAATATGGCGCTGTCCCCAAGCGATACCGACAAGACCGGCGCGTCGAAATCCTCCTCGTCCTTGTCCTGATGCAGGCCCATCTTGGCACTGCCCGCGTAGTAATTGACGAGGCACGCCTCCGGTCGCGCGCGATAGCGGGTTACCTCATTCCAAAGATCGAGCAGCAGTTGCGGCATCGCCGGCCAAGGCTTGGCCGTTACTGGATGCGTCGCCTGGTAGCGATAACCGCGTTCCTTGTCGGTGACCCAGCCGAGCGGCCCGCAATTCGTCATGCGCACCGACATCGGCTTGCCCGAGCGCGGCATGGTAGGGGTAAACAGCGGCGCCTCGGCCATGACCAGGCGGAGAGCGCGGAGCAGCTCTCTCTGTTCGCCGTCCCGGAGTTTTCCTGGAAGATAGTCCAAGGCCATGCCTGTCTTTCGACCCTCCGCCGTCCTACGATCCGCCACACTGCGCATTTATCAGTAATGTCGAGGTGACCATGGCGAAGGCCCACAAAGTCAACCCTGACGGCGATGCGCCTCCGCGCGACGCCAGAGACTATCAGCGTTTGCGCGACCAAGCGCGCATGTGGCAAGGGGCGACGGCTGAGGTGCTTGACCGGGTCGGGCTCGGGCCCGGCATGAGTTGCCTCGATGTCGGTTGCGGACCAGGCGCGGTGATGCGGCTCATGGCCGATCGCGTGGGACATGATGGCTGCGTCACCGGAATCGAGATCGATGCCGCGCTTGGGGCTGAGACATTGCAGCAACTTCGCGCCGAAGGTGGTTCGCAGTTCGAGCTGCTCCCGGCCGATCTGCTCAAGCTCAAAACGCCAGCTGGCGCTCCGTTCGACCTGACCTTCTGCCGGCTCCTGCTCATGCAGATGCGCGACCCTGTCGCTATCCTCGAAAAGATGTCGGCCTGGACCAAACCGGGAGGCGTGGTGGTGGCCCAGGAGTTCGACTTTGGCGCCATCGCCGTGGAGCCCACCTGCCCGGCCATGGGCGAATTCAACCGGGTGTTCGAGGGCGTCTTCCGCGGCCATGGCCGCAACATGCGGGCCGGGCGTCAGCTGCCGGCGCAATTCGAGGCCGCGGGGCTCGGAACCCCTGATGGAACCGAGGCCGCAGTCCACTACCTGCCGCTGTCGGAGATGGCCAACATGTTGATCGGCGTTTATGACGGTCTCTACGCGACAGGCGTCGAGATTGGTCTCGCCGATCCTGAGCGTGCATCGGCGTTCCGCGCCGACATGACTGAGGCTGGGGCCGACGGTCGCTACTATTGTCTCACGCCGGTTCTGATCGCCGCCTGGAAGCACATCAGGTGAGAAACGCAACTTGATCACTCCAATGACCCGCTTCTCCTTGCGGCCCAAATGCTTGGCTCCTATATAACCGCGGGAAACCCGCCGGATGAGTCGGC
>DASZGQ010000006.1:0-8221 GCA_035938735.1 Methyloceanibacter sp. | reverse complement strand
GCCAAGGGCAGGCTCGAACTCGCTGACCACCCAATCATCGCTATGGTTGGCGCCCGCAACGGATCGGCGGTCAGGCAGAAATTTACGCGCCAACTTGCCACCGAGCTTGGGCCCGAAGGCTTTATCATCGCCTCCGGTCTCGCCCGCGGCATTGATACTGCCGCCCATCTCGCGGCTGTCGAGCGCGGCACCATCGCCGTGCTGGCTGGCAGCATCGATGTGGTCTATCCGCCCGAGAACGCCGAACCTGCGCGCACCATCGGCGACGAGGGGCCGTTGCTCAGCGAGCGAAGCCCAGGCTTTTCCCCGCGCGGTAAAGACTTTCCTCGCGCATCTCGCTTGGGGTCGTAATTGTGGAGGCGGCGGAGCAATCTGGCTCTCTGATCACGGGCAAGGGCGCGAGGTGTTCGCCGTGCCGGGAAGCCCGCTCGACCCGGGCTCAGCTGGCACCGGGGCGCCTGCCTCGTGACCTCAGACCGCGACATCGTCGAAGCTCTGGCGACCCTGCCCGACATTGTCCAAAACGAGCGGGAGCGTATCGTCGGTGCCCTTGGGCCGAGCCCGGTCGATATCGACGAGGTGGCCCGCGCGACCGGGGTCGCCGTGCGCAAAGTCCATATTGTCCTGCTTGAACTCGCTCTCGCGGGAAAGCTGTAACGACACGGGAGGCAACTTGTCGACCGCGAAGAATGATAGTCGTTTTCAGTCTTGGCGTGATCGTTCCAGATGTGCCTCTTCTAGCCTGGGCGATTGATTTCAACTCGTCAACCAGTGCGGCGATATAGTCGGCGGCCCTCAGGCCGCGTCATATCGGATCCGTGGCTGGGCCCAATCTTTCCGCGCGTGTTCCTGACGGGGGCACTCCATTTTGCTTTTTTTGACGCCGGTTCGCCAAACGCGCTCTCCCTTGATATTAACAGCTTGAGGTTGTGGTAATTAGTAAAGACTCCTGTAGTTGCAATTTCAATTCCTGCAATGTCAATTCACGCGTTCAGGGGAAATTGACACTCCTGGTGCGAGACACCATTTTCGCCGTATTGCGAGGGCAAGACGCGGCAATACCCCCCTCGAGCCGGGCGCCTTCAGTGCCGGCTATGGAACCACTTAATGAACATTGTCATCGTTGAGTCGCCGGCCAAGGCAAAGACCGTGAACAAATATTTGGGGTCGGGCTATCGTGTGCTCGCCTCCTACGGCCACGTTCGCGATCTGCCCTCCAAGAACGGCTCGGTCCTGCCTGACAAGGACTTCGAGATGCATTGGGACGTGGAACCCAAGGCGGCAAAACGGCTGGATGAGATTGCCAGGGCAGTGAGGGGAGCAAGCAAGCTGATCCTCGCCACTGACCCCGATCGCGAGGGCGAGGCCATCTCCTGGCACGTCTATCAGGTGCTGAACCGTAAGAAGGCTTTGGACAAGGTCGCAGTCGAGCGCGTGGTCTTCAACGCCGTCACCAAGGAAGCCGTGCTCGACGCCATGCGCCACCCGCGCGAGATCGACGGGCCGCTGGTCAACGCCTATCTCGCACGCCGGGCCCTCGACTACCTCGTTGGCTTCACCCTATCCCCGGTGTTGTGGCGAAAACTGCCGGGCGCCCGCTCGGCTGGCCGGGTTCAGTCCGTGGCGCTCCGCCTCGTGTGCGACCGGGAGCTCGAGATCGAGCAGTTCAAAGCACAGGAATACTGGTCGCTCATCGCCGAGCTTGCCACCGCCAAGAACGAGACCTTGATCGCCCGCCTCACGGCAATCGACGGCAAGAAGCTCGAGAAGTTCGACATTGCCGATGAGGCAACCGCCATGCGGCTCAAGGCTGCGCTCGAAGGCGGCCGCTTCGTCGTCGCGAGCATGGAAAGCAAGTCCCAGCGCCGCCACCCGGCGCCGCCCTTCACCACCTCGACGCTCCAGCAGGAGGCCTCGCGCAAGCTCGGCTTCTCTCCGCGCCACACCATGCAGCTCGCTCAGAGGCTCTATGAGGGTGTGGACTTGGGCGGCGAGGCCGAGGGTCTGATCACCTATATGCGAACCGACGGCGTCCAGATCGCGCCGGAGGCGATCGCCGCCGCCCGGCGCACGGTTGAAGGCCTCTATGGGCGGAACTACGTGCCGCCGTCCGCGCGCCAATACGAGACGAAAGCCAAGAACGCGCAGGAAGCGCATGAAGCCATCAGGCCCACGGACTTCAGCAAGCCGCCTGAGAAGGTTGCCCGCTTCCTCGATAACGACGCCGCCAAGCTCTACAAGCTCGTCTGGCAGCGCACGCTCGCAAGCCAGGCTTCAAGTGCCGAGATCGAGCGCACCACGGCCGAGATTGAGGTCACTGGCAAGGACGGCTTTCGTTACGGCTTGCGCGCCACCGGCTCCGTGATCCGCTTCGACGGCTTCCTCAAGCTTTATGAGGAAGGCACTGACGACGTGATCGGCGAGGATGGTTCGCTCCCCGTGCTCGCCGAGGGAGACAAGCTCGAAGGCCGCAACATCGAGGCGAAGCAGCATTTTACCGAGCCGCCGCCACGCTACACCGAAGCGAGCCTGATCAAGAAGATGGAGGAGCTCGGAATCGGCAGGCCGTCAACCTATGCCTCGACGCTCAACATTTTACGCGACCGCGAGTATGTCAGGCTCGACAAGAAGCGGCTCCACCCAGAGGACAAGGGACGCCTCGTCACGGCGTTCCTCGAAAACTTCTTCCGCCGCTATGTAGAGTATGATTTCACCGCCGATCTCGAGGAGAAGCTCGATCTGATCTCCGCCGGCCGGCTTGCCTGGAAGGACGTGTTGCGCGACTTCTGGCGCGAGTTCATTGCCGCGGTGCAGGACATCGGCGATCTGCGCATCGCCGAGGTGCTGGATGCGCTGAATGACATGCTTGGGCCGCACATCTTTCCCGGCACCGCGGCAGGGGGCGATCCGCGTGCATGCCCCTCCTGCGGCACCGGACGCCTCAGCCTCAAGATCGGCAAGTTTGGCGCCTTTATCGGATGCTCCAACTATCCGGACTGCCGCTTCACGCGCCAGCTTGCCGACGGTGGCGATAAGACCGCGTCGCTCGGCAGTGAGGGCAAGCTGCTCGGCACCGATCCAGAGACCGAGCTCGACGTGACTCTGCGCACCGGGCGCTTCGGACCTTACGTGCAACTCGGCGAGAACGGCGAAGAGAGGCCGAAACGCGCCTCGATCCCGAAAGGGTTCGACCCGGAAAGCATCGATCTCTCCCGCGCGCTCGCATTGCTGTTGCTGCCGCGCGAAGTCGGCGCCCATCCCGAGACCGGCAAACCTATTACTGCTGGCTTCGGCCGATTCGGACCTTACGTACAGCACGACGGCAAATATGCGAGCCTGAGCAGCACCGATGAGGTCTTCACCGTCGGCAGCAATCGCGCAGTCAGCCTGCTCGCCGAGAAGGCCGCAAGCCGCATTAAGCGAGGCGCCACGGTGATCAAGGACCTTGGCGAGCACCCCGAGCATAAAGGCTCCGTGCAGGTGTTGAGCGGCCGGTATGGCCCATACGTGAAGCACGGCAAGATCAACGCCACTCTGCCCAAGGACCGGAACCCGGAAGAGGTGACGCTCGCCGAGGCCGTGGAGCTGATCGCCGCGCGGGCCGCCAAGGGACCCGCCAAGAAGCCTCAGCGCAAGGTCAACAAGAAAACCAAGAAAGAGGTCGTCGAGGAGACGGCACGCTAGTTTTGCCCCGCGCGTGCTAAAACGAGTCGTGGCCAAGACGAAGAGCGCTCCCAAACCACCAAAGTGCGCAAGCTTCCTTCCAGGCAAGAGATTCTGGATTTTCTACAAGGCGCCAGCGTCCAAGCCGGCAAGCGCGAGATTGCGCGCGCCTTCGGCATCAAGGGCGGCGACCGCATCGCGCTGAAAGAGCTGCTGCGCGACATGGCCGAGGACGGACTGATCGCGGGCTCGCGCCGCAAGCTCCAGCGCCCCGGCGTGCTGCCTTCGGTGACGGTGCTCGAGATCGTCGAGCGCGACGGCTATGGCGACTTCATCGCTCGGCCAGGGAACTGGTCAGAGGAGCATGGGGCGCCTCCGCGCATCCTCATGGTCGAGAGCAAGCAGGATAAGGGGCCGGCTTCAGGCATCGGCGATCGCGTGTTGGCGCGCATCACGCCGCTTGGCGCGGATTCCGATTATCCTTACCAGGCGCGGACCATCAAGCGTCTGCCCCGTGCCACGCGAAGCCAGCTCGGCATTTTCCGCGCCCTTCCCGGCGGCCACGGCGTCATCGACCCCGTCGACCGCAAGCAGCTGAAAGAGTGGCGGGTGGCGCGCGGAGCGACTCAAGACGCGGAAAACGGCGAGCTCGTGCGCTTCGAACTCGGCGGAGGCCGCTTCGGCGCCGCCAATGCCCGCATCACCGACCGCCTCGGCAATCCGCAGGATCAGCGGGCGACGAGCCTCATCGCCATCCACGCCCACGGTATTCCCGACACATTCCCGGAGGCCGTGCTCAGAGAGGCAGACGCTGCGAAGGAGCCGGACCTGAAGCGCCGCGGGGATCTACGGCACCTGCCCTTCGTCACCATCGACCCGGCGGATGCCCGCGACCGTGACGACGCGGTGTGGGCGGAAGCTGACACCGATCCGAAGAACAGAGGCGGCTGGGTGGTCATGGTCGCTATTGCCGATGTGGCCTCCTACGTGAAGCCGGCGAGCGCGCTCGACAAGGAAGCCCGCGCCCGCGGCAACTCCGTCTATTTCCCGGACCGCGTGGTGCCAATGCTGCCGGAGCGCATCTCCAACCATCTGTGCTCGCTGCAGGCGGATGAGCCGCGCCCTTGCCTCGCCGTGCGCATGGTCTTCGACAAGGATGGACGCAAGAAGAGCCACCGGTTCCTGCGCGGCCTGATGTGCCCTGCCGCCGCGCTCGCCTACGAGCAGGCGCAGGCCGCGATCGACGGCCATCCCGACGATGTTACCGGACCGCTGCTTGATTCGGTGCTCCGGCCGCTATGGGGCGCCTATGGCAGCCTCATCCGGGCGCGCGCTGAACGCGCTCCCCTCGACCTCGATCTCCCGGAGCGGAAGATCCAACTCGACGACGCGGGCCGCGTGCGCGGCGTCGCCACCCCTCCCCGCCTCGATGCCCATCGGCTCATCGAGGAGTTCATGATCGCCGCCAATGTCGCCGCAGCGGAAGAGCTTGAGGCAAAGCGCACGCCGCTGATCTACCGTGTGCACGATCAGCCCTCGCAGGAGAAGCTGGCCGCACTCTCCGAGTTTCTCGGCACGCTCGGCCTGAAGCTGCCGAAGACCGGACAGCTCAAGCCGGCTCAATTCAATCGAATCCTCGCCGAGACGCGGGCGAGCCCGGCTGCAGAGCTTGTCGGCGAGATGGTGCTGCGCAGCCAGGCCCAGGCCGAATATAGCGCCGGCAATTTCGGTCATTTCGGATTGAACTTGCGCCGCTATGCGCATTTCACCTCGCCCATCCGGCGCTACGCCGATCTGATCGTGCATCGGGCGCTGATCCGCTCGCTCGGTCTCGGCAATGACGGCCTGACCGACGCCGAAATGCCGCTCTTGGAAAAGATCGCCGAGGCCATCTCCAATACCGAGCGGCGCGCCATGGCGGCGGAACGCGAAACGGCCGATCGCCTGATTGCCGCCTATCTCGCCGATCGCATTGGCGCCCGCTTCGCCGCCCGCGTCTCCGGACTCACCCGCACCGGTTTGTTTGTGCGATTGAATGAGACCGGGGCCGACGGCTTCGTCCCGGCCTCCTCGATCGGCAATGAATATTTTTATCACGACGAGAAGCGCCAGGCCTTGATCGGCGAGGAAACCGGCGCCGCCTTCCAGCTTGGCGACCCCGTCGAGGTCCGCCTGGTCGAGGCGATCCCCTCCGCTGGGGCTCTACGCTTCGAGCTCCTGAGCGAGGGTCGCATGATCGGCGTCAAAACTTCCCGCGGGCGGATCCAGGGGCAATGGAAGAAGCCACAAAGCCGGGGGCGAAGCCGAGGTCGGGGTCGCCGTTGAGCGTGGCCAAAGGTCGCGTAACCTATTCGGAATTGGCAGGAATGCTTAACTTGCATAGGGAATGGGAATGCTACAGTCACCAGTCCTTTCAGGCGTGAGCACGGCTCATGACGGCGCAAGATCGACAGGCCAGCGCTCGATCCTCCTCTCGCTGCTCAGGGGCGCGAGGCTCACCTGTCCAGCTTGCGGCAAGGGCGCCATGTTTCGCCGCTATCTTAAGGTAGCGGACCAATGTCCGGCGTGCGGCGAGGCCTTGCATCATCACCGCGCCGACGATGCGCCGCCCTATTTTACGATCGTCATTGTCGGCCACATCGTGGTGGGCCTTTTGCTCGCGGTCGAGATGGCCTACCGGCCGCCGCTCTGGCTGCATGCGGTCATCTGGCTGCCACTCACCGTCTTGCTCGCACTTCTGCTCCTGCCCGTGATCAAAGGCGCTCTAGTCGGCCTGCAATGGGCGCTACTGATGCACGGCTTCGATCCCAACGCCGAAGAGGAAAAGATCGAGAGCTTCGACGCCGGCGCGGGCAACGATCCGGCCCGTTGACGACTCGGTCTTGACTTCCCGGTCGTGGCGAGTAGGGTTCGCCCAACTTTTTTTCGACAAGTGAGGATGAAATGGCAAAGCCCGTCACGCAAAAGATCAAGCTCGTGAGCAGCGCGGGCACCGGCTATTACTACGTAACGAAGAAGAATCCGCGCACGGCGACGGAGAAGCTCGTCTTCAAGAAATACGATCCGGTCGCCCGCAAGCACGTCGAATTCAAGGAAAGCAAGATCAAATAGAGGGCGAGAGTCCCAAAGGCCGGCGGACGCGCCATCGCCAAGATAGGCGGTGCCAGATGTGTCGTGATCAATAGATGATTAGCCGCCAACCCAAGGACCGTTCCTCGGATTAGGTGGCCGGTCGAAACGCGGCGCTAACGAGGAGGCCACTCAAACCGCGCTCCGACCGGCCGAACCCCACGGACCCAGGAGATGCGGCGGACCTGAGCATTCCGCAGGGTTATCTCTTTGATGATGTCGAGTCTGCGCGCGTACGAGCCCCACGCGTGCAACCCTCACCCCATACTTTACCTCAGGCCCCTAATCCCACCGGCGTCAAGTCAAATATAGACTAGACGACAAATCGACAAAATCAAACACTATTGCGTGCTTAACCCAATGAAAACGCAACCACTGTAATACCTTAACGAGAAGGCTTCAAGCGTAACGTCAAGTCCAAGGCCAAGGCAGCCGCCAAGAAACTACGTGATTCGGTCTCCGGTCACCCAATCCTAGGCGCACGTTTAAGCTGCCGCGGCGACAACCCGGTTGCGTCCGTCCCGTTTCGCACAATAAAGCGCCTCATCCGCCCGCTTTAGAATGAGCTCCGGGGTGTCGCCGGCAAATTCGAGCGCGGCCACTCCGACGCTTGCCGTGATTTGCAGTGGCTCAGTCTTCGCGCCGCCATCACAGGGAGAAGCGGCGATGCATTGGCGCAGGCGCTCACCCACGTGATACGCCTTGTCCAGGTCGGCATCCGGCATGACCACGACGAACTCCTCGCCACCGAGCCGGCAGGCGAGATCGATGCCACGCGTTGCGGCGGATCCTGGTCGCGAACTCCTTTAGGACCGCATCCCCGGCATCGTGGCCGCGGTTGTCGTTGACCGCCTTGAAATGGTCGATGTCGATCAAGAGCACCGCGAGCGACTGGCCGCGTCGCGACGCCTCGCGGACCAGCGTCGTCAGGTGGTTCGTCATGTAGCGGCGATTGTGCAGGGTCAGCGGGTCGAGAATGGCCATCTCGACGCTCTGCTCGAGCCGGTCACGCAGATGGTCGATGTAGCGCTTGCGCTTCATCTGGGTGCGCACCCGCGCGAGCAGTTCGTTGCCGTCGATTGGACGGACGATAGTCGTTCGCCCCCATATCGAGGCCCCTGAGCAAGCGTCGGTCGTCCCCGAACTCGTCGACGACGAGGATGGGCAGATGGCGCATCCGGTCGAGCGACCGGACTTGCGCGCACAGTCGCAAACCATCCGCATGCGCCAGGTTGAGGCTGACGATCAGAAGGTCGAAATCGCTATCCGGCAGCCGAAGCAAAGCGGAGTCTGGATCGGGCTCGCGCGCCAGATCGAAGTCGTCTTGAGCGCCTCCAGGATGTGCTCTAGGACTTGTCACGGTCCTCGACGACGAAGGATTTTGCCGCCGGGGGCACCCTGATCGAATCGCGACGCCAAAGCGCCGGCG
>DASZGQ010000005.1:0-6535 GCA_035938735.1 Methyloceanibacter sp. | reverse complement strand
TGCTGCTTGGTGGTTTCCGCTAGGCTCTTCTCCTCGTCGTTCCCGACGAAGATCACGCTTCGGTAGGCATTGCCCTCGTCGCAAAACTGGCCGTCGGGATTGAACGGGTCGATGTTGTGCCAGTATTGGTCGAGCAGCTTGGCGTAGGTCACCTTGGCCGGGTCGTAGGTGACCTTGACGGCTTCTTGATAGCCTTCATGGTCGCCATAGGTGGGGTTTGGCTTAGTGCCACCGGCGTAGCCTGAGGTGGTATCGGTGACGCCGTCGACCTCGTCGAAGGCCGCCTCCATGCACCAGAAACAGCCGCCGGCGAAGATCGCGGTCTTGGTCTCCACCGCCGCGGCGCCCTCGCGTCCGCCACCGCTCATTGCCAGCGCGACAATCACCGCGACGGCCGCGGCGGCGCCAATCCATCTCGACATAGGGATCATCTCCAAAAGTGTTCGATTCCAGCATAAGCAGAGGCGCCCCGCCGGCAAACCGGCTCTCGCGAGACCGTGAAACGAATTGATTCAGGAGGAGTCGAGCGCCAGTGTGTGTCGAGCCGAAGCATTTTCCGCTATGGAGAGCCATGACGAAGCGGCTGTCCTCACCCTTGGGGGCGATCGGGGTTGCCTATGACGTGGTCGTGGTCGGCTCCGGCTATGGCGGCGGCGTCGCCGCGTCGCGGCTCGCGCGGGCGGGCTTACGCGTCTGCGTCATCGAGCGTGGCCGCGAATTCCTGACCGGAGAATTTCCGGCCCGCCTGCCCGAGCTTCGCCGCGAGCTTCAGGTGGTTGGCGGCAAGATGCGGAGCGGCCGGCGCACCGGGCTGTTCGACTTCAGGCTCGGCTCCGACATTCACGTGCTGATCGGCTGTGGGCTTGGCGGCGGGTCGCTGATCAATGCGGCGGTGGGGCTCAGACCCGACACACGCGTCTTCGCCGATGCCGCTTGGCCCGAGGAGGTGAGGGGCGACGGGCTGCTCGATCAGGGCTTCGCCAGAGCCAATGCCATGTTGCGCCCCGTCCGTCACGGTAGAGCTTCGGACTTCACGAAGTACCGTGCGCTTGAAGCGGCGAGCGCCTGCTTCGGCCAGGAGCCGGTCCCCGCTCCCGTGGTGGTGAGTTTCGAGCAGACAGTCAATCCTGCCGGCGTGGAGCAGCCTGCCTGCACGCTGTGCGGCGACTGCTGCTCCGGGTGCAATGTCGGCGCCAAGAACACCATCGCGCTCACCTATCTTCCCGATGCCATGGCTCATGGCGCCGAGATCTTCACCGAGCTCACCGTGAGTCATGTCGCGAGGGAAGGGCGCCATTGGCGTGTCGATTTCGCGCCGACCGAGGAGCTTGATGCACCTAAGCGCTCGGTCGAGGCGAGAACCGTGGTGCTTGCCGCCGGCACGCTCGGCTCGACCGAGATCCTGCTTCGCTCGCGTGAAGCGGGGCTTGGCCTCTCCGATTGCCTGGGGGAGCGCTTCTCCGCCAACGGCGACATCATAGCCTTCGCTCTCGGGGGTAAGGAGAGGGTGAACGGTATCGGCGTCGGTCATCCGCCGAAATTCGTTGGCGACGCCATCGGCGCCTGCGTCACTGGCGAGATCGAGCTTCATGATCATAACCGGCTCGACCACTCCATGTTCATCCAAGAAGGCGTGCTACCGTCGGCGCTCGCGCCGCTCCTTCCGGTGTTCTTCATCTCCGGCGGCAGGCTGCTCGGCGACGCGCAAACCCTCATCAAGGGCGTGTATCAAGGCCCGCTGCAAAGCCTGCACACCTTCTTCGTGGTGTCCCACGACGACGCAAACGGCCGCATCAGACTGGAGAACGGCAAGGCGCAGATCGATTGGCCGAACGTCGCCGACCAGCCGGTCTATGCCCGCGTCGATGCAGCCTTGACCAAGGCCGCGGAGGCGGTCGGCGCGCGCTACATCAAGAGTCCGCTCGCCGCCACTACCATGGGGACGAAACCGGCGACAGCCCATCCCTTAGGCGGCTGCGGCTTGGGTGATGACGCATCAACCGGTGTGGTCGATCACAAATGCCGGGTGTTCAACGGCAAGGGCGGCATTCATGCGGGACTTTATGTGTGCGACGGCGCGAACATTCCGCGCTCGATCGGCGTCAATCCGCTGCTCACCATAACCGCGCTCACCGAGCGGGCCATGATCCATTTCGCCCGCGACCATAATCTCGGCTTCGACGATGCGCCGCGGCTCGCTGCGGCAACGGAGCGAGTCGCCTAGCTCCGCAGCTCGCCGCCGGTGGCCTTGGTGACGGCGGCGACGATATTCGCCGCGACCGCTTCGATCTCGGCGTCGGTCAGCGTCTTCTCCCGCGGCTGCAACGTCACTTCAATAGCGAGCGACTTCTTGCCTTGCGGCACGCGCTGGCCGGTGAACACGTCGAACACGCCGACATGCGCGATCAGCGCGCGGTCCGCGCCGAGCGCCGCGCGCACCACCTCCGCCGCCGCCACGTCGGCGTCGAGCAGGAAGGCGAAGTCGCGGCTGACCGCTTGCAGGTCTGACGCGTCGAGCGCTGGCCGTGTGAGGCTCTTGCGCTTCGCCGCCGGGAGCGCGTCGAGATAAAGCTCGAAGCCGGCGATCGGAGCGTCGAGCCCGAGCTTCGCCAGCACGTCGGGATGCAATTCGCCGAACACGCCAAGCGTCACGTTCGGCCCGAGCTTGAGCGCGCCCGAGCGCCCTGGATGAAACCAGGCGGGAGCCTCCCGCGCCACGGTGAGGTTGCCTTGGTCGATGCCGAGGGCGGCAAGCCCCGCCACCGCGTCGGCCTTGGCGGTAAACACATCGGCGGCGGGCGCTTCGCCTGACCAATGTCGGCCTGAGCCCGAAAGCGCCGAATGGCCGAAGCGGACGCCGGCAGCGGCAATAAGTTGATCCTCTGGATTGGGACCGCGGTAGGCCTGGCCAAGCTCGAACAGCGCGCCGTCGGTAAAGCCGCGGTCGCGGTTCCGCTGGGCCGCGGTGACAAGGCCGGGGAGAAGCCCTGGCCGCATCTGGGCAAGCTCGATCGAGATCGGATTGCTCAAGGTGAGTGCCGCCGCGCCGCCACCGAACAGCTTTGCCTGATCCGGCGGGATGAAGGACCAGGTCACTGCCTCGACCAGTCCGCGCGCGGCAAGCACCCGCCGCACGCGCCTTGTCCGCGACTGCATCTCGGTCAGCACCGGCCGCGCCACGCCAGCCTCACGCGGCATCGGTGTCGCCGGAACGCGATCCACGCCCACGAGCCGCACCACCTCCTCGACGAGATCAACGGGGGCGGAGATATCCGGGCGCCATGAAGGCGGCGCAGCCTTCAGCTTGGAAGGACTGCCTTTGAGCTCGATACCTAGCGCGGTGAGCAGCTTGTTGATCTCGCCGCCCTTCAGTTCAAGCCCGCTGAGGCGCTCGACGAGCTTGAGATCGAAGGCAAAGGGCGCGTTCGGCTTTGGCGGCTTGCCGGCGATTTCGACCTTGCTGGCATTGCCGCCGCAAATCTTGAGCACCATACGGGTGGCAAGCTCGAGCCCCGGCACCACGAAGGCTGGATCCACGCCGCGCTCGAACCTGAAGCGCGCATCGGACTGAATATTCAGCTTGCGGCCAGTCCGCGCCGTGCGCTTCGGAGCGAAATAGGCAGACTCGATGAAGACGTTGGTGGTTACGTCCGTCGCACCGGTCTCCTCGCCCCCGATGACGCCGCCGAGGCCGAGCACGCCGCGATCGTCGGCGACGACGCACATGTCCTCATCGACCTCATAGGTCTTGCCGTCCAGCGCCTTGAAGGATTCGCCTTTCCGCCCGAGCCGCGCTCTGATCGCGCCCTTCAGCTTGTCGGCGTCATACACATGCAGCGGTCGGCCGCGGTCGTAAGAAATGTAATTGGTGATGTCGACCAGCGCGTTGATCGGCCGAAGTCCGATCGCCTTCAACCGCCGTTGCAGCCACTTCGGGCTCGGCCCGTTCTTGACGCCCTTGATGACCCTGCCGGCAAACACCGGACAGGCTTCCGAGGTCTGCTTGTCAAAGTCGAGCTTGATCGACACCGGATCGAGGAAGCTTCCCTTCACAGGCTTGAGCGAGTCGGGCTTGAGCTTACCGCGGCCTGCAGCGGCAAGGTCGCGGGCGACGCCGCGCACCCCTAGACAGTCGGGCCGGTTCGGCGTAATGGCGATCTCGAACACCGCATCGTCGAGGCCAAGCGCTTTCGCCGCCGGGCCGCCGACCTTGGCGCCAGGCGAAAGCTCGATGATGCCGGTATGCTCGTCGGAAAGCTCGAGCTCCCGCTCGGAGAGCAGCATGCCGTTCGACTCGACGCCCCTAATCTTAGCCTTGGTAAGCGTCAGGTCGATACCGGGCACGTAGCTGCCCACCGGCGCGAAGATGCCCTTTAGCCCTTCCCGCGCATTGGGTGCTCCGCACACGACCTGCAGACGCTCAGTGCCGGTGTCGACCTCGCAGACGGAAAGCTTGTCGGCGTTTGGGTGTTTCTCGCATTTGACAACTTGCGCCACACGGAAGTCGCGGAAAGCGCTCGCCGGATCGAACACCTCCTCGACCTCGAGCCCAATGCGGGTGAGCGTGTCGGCGATCTCGGCGACGCTCGCTCTGGTGTCGAGATGCTCCTTGAGCCAGCTCAGGGTGAACTTCATGGCTTACGTGCCAAGTCCGCCGGCGAGCGTCGGCACGGCGTAGGAGGGGAAGCCGTAATGCTTGAGCCAGCGCAGGTCAGCCGAGAAAAAGGCACGCAAATCCGGCATGCCGTATTTCAGCATGGCGATGCGATCGATCCCTAAGCCGAAGGCGAAGCCCTGGTAGCGAGAAGAGTCGAGCCCGACATTCTCGAGCACGTTTGGATGCACCATGCCGCAGCCCAGAATCTCCAACCACTCGTCGCCTTCGCCGATCCTGATCTCGTCGCCGGTTTTGGCGTAGCCGATATCGACTTCCATGGAGGGCTCGGTGAAGGGGAAGTGGCTCGCGCGGAAGCGCATCTTCACCTGCGGCACTTCGAAGAACGCCTTGCAAAATTCCTCGAGGACCCATTTCAGATGCCCAAGATGGGTTTCCTCGTCGATCGCGAGCCCCTCGACTTGATGGAACATCGGCGTATGCGTCTGGTCGCTATCGCTGCGATAGACGCGGCCAGGCGCGATGATGCGAAGCGGCGGCTTCTCTTTGAGCATGGTGCGGATCTGCACGGGGCTCGTATGGGTGCGTAGCACGGGCCGCGTGCCGTCCCGGCCTTCCGCGAAATAAAACGTGTCGTGATCCTGCCGCGCCGGATGCTCCGGCGGAATATTGAGCGCGGTGAAATTGTTGAAGTCGGTCTCGATGTCCGGACCTTCGGCGATCGAGAAGCCCATATCGGCAAAGATCTCGGTGATCTCGTCGGCGACCTGGCTCACCGGATGGATGCGGCCCTCGGCCAGGGGGCCCTCGCGCACGGGAAGCGTGACATCAGCCCGCTCTTCGGCAAGCCGCTCGCTGAGCGCGGCGCGCCCTAGCGCCCCGCGCCTGGCTTCCAGCGCCTCGCCGACCCGATCCTTCAGCTTGTTGACCGCCTGGCCGAAAGTCTTGCGCGCCTCGGGCGGCATCTGCCCAAGCGTCTGCATCAGCTCCGAGACCCGCCCCTTCTTGCCGAGCGCAGCGACGCGCACCTCTTCGAGCGCGCCGAGGTCGGCCGCCTTGGCGATGGCGCTAAGCAGCTCGCCCTCGAGTCCCTCGAGTGAAGCAGTCTGAGCCGTGGGCGTCTCAGCCACGGGAGCTAGAAGCTCAAGCCTTGGCCGCAGCTGACGCGGCCTCGACCAGGCTCTGGAAGGTTGCAGGCTCGTGGACGGCGATATCGGCAAGCACCTTGCGGTCGAGTTCGATGCCGGCCTTGTTCAGGCCATCGATGAACCGGCCATAGGTGAGCCCATGCTGGCGTGCCGCGGCATTGATGCGCTGGATCCACAGCGCCCGGAACGTGCGCTTGCGCACCTTGCGGTCGCGATAGGCATATTGGCCTGCCTTCTCCACCGCCTGCTTGGCGACGCGGATGGTGTTCTTGCGGCGGCCATAATAGCCCTTGGCCTGCTTCAGCACCTTGCGGTGGCGAGCATGGCTGGTAACGCCGCGTTTCACACGTGACATGGGGTGCCTCCTGGAATGAACCTGCGCCGCGCCTAGCGGCTATAGGGCAGGAAATGCGACTTCACGATCTTGGCGTCCTCGTCGGACAGGACCATCGTGCCCCGCGCGTTGCGGATGAACTTGGTGCTACGATTGATCATACCGTGACGTTTGCGCGAGGCTTGGCACTTGACCTTGCCTCCGGCCGTGACCTTGAAGCGCTTCTTGGCACCGCTCTTGGTCTTCATTTTGGGCATTTGGCTACCTTTTTTGTAGGCCCCGGAGAAGTCTCCTCGGGCCATAAGTTCGATGTTTGAAGCATGGAAGCCGCCACGGCATGCCCCGCCGGGCGGCTCCTAACGACGCGCCTTATAGGGTGGATTGGCGCCCCAAGGCAAGGGCGAGAGCCGGAAATCCTAGCGCGGCGCCAGCACCATC
>DASZGQ010000004.1:0-22210 GCA_035938735.1 Methyloceanibacter sp. | reverse complement strand
CGCCGGCCGCCTTCGTGATAGCGGTAACATCGGCGCCTTCCGGTACGAGCGCGACGACCGCCTTCTCCTTAATCGCGGCCACGCGATCGCGGCGCTCGTGTTTGGCGGCGATCTTGTAGGCCTCGCGCAAATCGGCCTCGGCCACGTCGCGCACCTTGGCGGCAAGCTCTTCGGCGTTTGTGTCGGTCTTGAGCTCCCACGGCTCCTTCGCCGCACGCTCGGCAAGCTTGACGATGGCGTCGAGCACCGGCTGGAAGTGCTTCTGGCCGAACATCACGGCACCGAGCATCACGTCCTCTGGCAGCTCCTTGGCTTCCGATTCGACCATGAGCACGGCGCTGGCAGTTCCGGCCACCACGAGATCGAGCGCGCTTTCACTCATCTCGTCGATCATCGGATTCAGCACATACTTGCCGCCGATATATCCGACTCGGGCGGCGCCGATCGGTCCCAAGAAGGGAATGCCGGAAAGCGTCAGCGCGGCTGACGTCGCGATCATCGCTACGACGTCCGGATCGTTCTCCATGTCGTGAGAGAGCACGGTTGCGACGATCTGCGTTTCATTTCGGAAGCCGCTCGCAAACAGCGGCCGGATCGGGCGGTCGATGAGGCGAGAGGTTAGCGTCTCCTTCTCGGTGGGACGTCCCTCGCGCTTGAAATAGCCGCCGGGGATCTTGCCCGCGGCGAAGGTCTTTTCCTGGTAATTCACGGTCAGTGGGAAAAAGTCGATGCCGGGCTTGGCCTCCTTGGCGGCCGTGGCAGTGGCGAGCACCGATGTGCCGCCATATTGGGCGAGAACGGCGGCGTCCGCCTGGCGGGCGATGCGGCCGGTCTCTAACCTGAGCGGTCGGCCCGCCCATTCGATTTCTACGGTGTGATTATGCAGCATGATGATATCTCAACGAACAGGGATAGGGTTGCGCCCGAGTGGGCCCCCTGAAGGCGATGGCTCGGGTCGATGTGTCATGAAGGTCCACCGGCGCATGGCGGTGAGCGTCTCGCGTCACCGGCGAATGCCCAGGCGGTTGATGAGCTTCTGATACCGGTCCTCGTCCGTCGCCTTGACGTAGTCGAGCAGCCGGCGCCGCTGGCTAACCATTTTCAACAGCCCGCGCCGTGAATGGTTATCCTTGTTATGCGTCTTGAAGTGATCGGTAAGATTGGTGATCCGTTCGGTCAGGATCGCCACTTGCACTTCGGGAGACCCCGTATCTCCGGGCTTGGTGGCATAGTCTTTGATAAGCTCTTGCTTGCGCAAAGCGCTGAGCGACATCGGATGAACTCCTGTGAAATTGACAATGGCCTAACCCGGTAGATTGAAGACCCGGGTGGGGCGCAGTTCGCCTTGGCTGACCTCACCAACCGCCACGAGCGTACCTCGCGACGTGGCATAGACAGGCCCTTTGAGAATTGGAGCATCCCGGCCTCGTAACAGCACGGGTTGGCCTCTCTTGAGCCTGGCCGCGTCCTGCCCGCTGATGGCGAGCGCCGGGATGTCGTCCAGCGCTGTCTCCACGGGCTGCAAAACGCTCAAAAGGGCGTCGCGGCCGGCGGCACTATGTCCTAACTCCTGAAGCTTTGCCAGGGAAATCGCCCCATCTTCGCCAAAGGGACCGACCCTCATCCGGCGCAACTCCGTGACGTGGGCAACAGTGCCGAGCGCAACCCCAAGGTCCCTGGCGAGCGCCCGCACATAGGTGCCCTTGCCGCAGCACGCCTCTATGACGCAATGGTCAGGGTCCGGCATGTCGATGAGCGCAAGGCTTTCGATCAGCGCCGGACGCGGGGCGAGCTCGAAATCCTCCTCGTCCCGGGCGAGGTCGTAGGCTCTAGCGCCTGCCACCTTCAACGCCGAGTAGCGCGGTGGCACCTGGCTGATCTCGCCCACGAAGCTCGGCAGCGCCGCTTCGATGTCCGACAGTGCCGGGCGCCGATCGCTGGTCGCCACGATCGCGCCTTTCGCATCGTCAGTATCGGTCGCAATCCCGAAGCGCACCGTGAAGCGGTATTGCTTGTTGCCTTTGACCGCAAAGGGCACGGTCTTGGTCGCTTCGCCAAAGGCGATGGGCAGCACGCCGGTGGCGAGGGGGTCGAGCGTGCCGGCGTGACCCGCCTTCTGCGCACCATACAGGTGCCGCACCCGCGACACGGCCTGTGTCGAGGTCATGCACTGCGGCTTGTCGAACACGAGCCAGCCGTGAATGGGGAGACCTTTGCGCCGCCGCGCCATTGTCCGGGCCCGCCGCTCGCTCGTCAGCCGTCGAGATCGCGCGCGACCTTGGGCGAGGCGAGCAGTTCATCGATGCGCTGCGAGATCGAAAACGAAGTATCAGTCTTGAAGCGAAGCTCAGGCATGAATTTGAGGCTGACGCGCCGGGCGAGCTCGCCCCGCAAGAAACGCTTGTGCTGATCGAGATGCTTGACCGCGTCCGCTGCGCCTTCGCCGCCGAGCGGCAACACGTAGATGGTTGCGAGCTTTAAATCTGGGGTCATGCGCACCTCTGAAACGGTGAGCGAAAATTGGTTCAGCACGTCGTCGACGATCTCGCCGCGGGCGAAGATCTCGGCAAGCGCATGGCGGATCAGCTCGCCAACCTTCAATTGGCGCTGGCTAGGGGCTCTTCCCTTGTCGCGATTGATCATGGCAATGCCTGAGACCGATTGGCCTAAGCGGTCTTAGAGCGTGCGGCGGACGTGCTCGACCTCGAAGCACTCGATGACGTCGCCTTGGCGCATATCCTGGTAGCCCTCGAACGCCATGCCGCATTCCTGCCCCGCAACCACCTCTCGGACCTCGTCCTTGAAGCGCTTCAGAGTCGACAGCTTGCCCTCATGCACCACGACATTGTCGCGAATGAGCCGGACATGGGCGCCGCGCTCGACCTTGCCTTCGGTGACGCGGCAGCCAGCGACCTTGCCCACCTTGGAGATGGTGAACACCTCGAGGATCTCGGCGTTGCCGAGGAACGTCTCGCGCCGCGTGGGGGCGAGCAGGCCGGACATGGCTTGCTTCACCTCGTTCACCAGGTCGTAGATCACGGCGTAGTACCGAATCTCGACGCCTTCGTGTTCAGCCGCCTGGCGGGCCTGGGTATTGGCGCGCACGTTGAAGCCGAGGATGACCGCACCGGATGTGGCGGCGAGGCCGACGTCGGATTCGGTAATTCCGCCGACACCGGCGTGAATGATGCGGGCTCTCACCTCGTCGGTGCCGAGCTTGTCGATGGCCGCGACAATGGCCTCCACCGAGCCCTGTACGTCGCCCTTGATCAACAGCGTGAATTCCTTGGCTCCGGCCGCCTTTAGCTGGGTCATCATCTGCTCGAGCGAGCCGCGTTGACCCGCCACGGCAAGCCGCTTGCGCCGCTCGCGCAGGCGGTAGCTCGTGATCTCGCGCGCCCGCGCCTCGTTTTCCACCACGGCGAATTGATCGCCGGCCTCAGGCGCGGAGTCGAAGCTGAGCACCTCGACCGGAACCGAAGGACCCGCCTCCTCGACCTGCTCGCCGAGGTCGTTGATCAGCGCGCGGACGCGGCCATAAGCGGAGCCTGCCACGACCAGATCGCCGAGATGGAGTGTGCCGCGCTGGACAAGGGCCGTGCCCACGGGACCGCGGCCGCGCTCGAGCTTGGCCTCGACGATCACGCCTTCGGCGGGACGGTCGGGATTGGCCGTGAGCTCGAGCACCTCGGCTTGCAGCGCGATCGCCTCGAGCAGTTTGTCGAGTCCGGTCTTCTTGAGCGCCGAGACCTCGATCTCGAGCGTCTCGCCGCCAAGGCTCTCCACCACGATCTCGTGGCTGAGCAACTCGGTACGGACGCGCTGGGGGTCGGCGCCTGGCTTGTCGATCTTGTTGATAGCAACGATCATTGGCACCTGCGCGGCCTTGGCGTGATTGATCGCCTCCACCGTCTGCGGCTTGACGCCGTCATCGGCGGCCACCACCAGCACGACGATGTCCGTCACCTGGGCGCCACGCGCGCGCATCGCGGTGAAGGCCTCGTGGCCAGGCGTATCGATGAAAGTGATCTTTTGGCCAGCCGGCGTCACCACCTGGTAGGCGCCGATATGCTGGGTAATGCCGCCAGCCTCTTGGCTGACAACGTTGGTCGCGCGAATGGCGTCGAGCAGCGAGGTCTTGCCGTGATCGACATGGCCCATGATGGTCACCACCGGCGCGCGGGGCTGCACGTCCTCAGCAAGGTCCTCGGCGCCGATGAAGCCCTCTTCCACGTCGGCCTCGGAGACGCGACGCACGGTATGGCCAAACTCCTCGGCGATGAGCTGAGCGGTATCGGCATCGATCAAGTCGGTGATCTTGCGCATCTCGCCGTCTTTCATCAGATATTTGATGACGTCGACGCCACGCTCGGCCATGCGGTTGGCGAGCTCCTGGATGGTGATGACTTCCGGCACCACCACGTCGCGCTGAATCTTCTGCTGCGCCTGCGGGCCGATGGTCTGCTTCTTCTGCCGCTCGCGGTGGCGCTTCAGCGAGGCAAGGCTTCGCTGCCGCTGCTCCTCGTCAAGCGCATTGGTGATGGTCAGGCGGCCGCGGACGCGGCGTTCCTCGCCGGAGCGTGGCTTGACAGGGCGCTCCTTTTTGTGACGGGCCTCCTGGGCGCGCGGGGCTTCCTCGTCCTCTTCCTTGACGACGAGATGCTTGCGGGCGACTTCCTCGCCTTTGCGCCTGGCCTCGGCCTCGGCCTCGTGCCGCGCCTCCTCCTTCTTCTGGCGCTCGATCGCCTCGTCATGCTCTTTGGCCTTGACCTCCTCGGTGACGACGCGGTGTGCGGCCTCTTCCTTGGCCTTCTCGCGCTCTTGCGCCTCGCGCTGACGCGACTCCGTAAGGGCCCTGAGGCGCGCGTCCTTCTCCTCATCGGAGAGCGCGCGCAGCACCACGCCCGGACGCCGCTGGTCGTCTTCGCGGGCACGCTTGGCGGGCGCCGGCTCCGGGGTCGCTACTGCTACCTTCGGCTTTGGCTCCTCGATCGGTTGAACCGCGGGCGTGGCGCCGACTGCCCGGCGCTTCTTCTTCTCGACCAGAACGGACTTGGAGCGCCCGTGGCTGAAGCTCTGACGCACATGGCCGGACTCGACCGTCCGGCGCACATTGAGCGTCATTTTGCGGCCACCGCGAGCAGTTTTGTCTTCAGTCTCGTTGATTTCACTCATTCCTTGTCCGTGTCCGATCCAATTGACTGGCCAAAGGCTGCGGCGCTGCCCTTGCGGTAACGCTCCGCGCGGGAAGCGCCGGCGAGAAATTTCGCAGCCGCTCCGCCCTGGATCAGGGCTGCATGTATCACATTTGTCTTACCTGATGCCAAACCCAATTCATCCGCGCTGAAAAGGCGGATCGGGGCGGGCATCGCGCCCCTTGTAGAGGCCCGAAATCTGGCGTCGAGCTTGCGGCAGCCATCCTCCGCAGCGTCGCTCGCATGGATCAGTGCCGCGACCTTGGCCTTGGCGATGGCCTCCTCGACCTTGGTGGTGCCGAACACCACCTTCCCCGCCTTGTTGGCAAGGGCAAGAGCGCCGAGCGCGCCTTCAACAAGCAGGCGATCGACCTGGTCGGCAATCCCCGCCGGAACCTTGACCGCGGTCTTCAGCGCCCGGGCAAAAACGTTGCGTTTGGCAGCTTCCGTGATCCTGTCATGGGTGGCCGTTACCCAGACGCCGCGGCCGGGAAGCCGTTCCTTCAGGTCTGGGACGATCTCGCCGTTTGGCGCGAGGACGAAGCGGATCAGGTCCTGCTTTGGCAGACGCTCACGCGTGAGCGCGCAGCGACGGACGGTTTCTCCCGTCTCGCCGTCGGTCTCATGGTGTGACTCCGCAACGTCCTGCCGCAACGGCGCTTGCTCCTCGAAAGCTCCTGGTAGCGGTCGCCGCTCATGACGCGGCGCCGCCGTCCTTGACCTCGCCTTCCTCTTCGCTCTCGCTTGTCTCGCCCTTGCCCTCCTCGGGCTCTGGCGCGAGGTCGGCCTCGCTGATCCAACCGGCCTTGACGCGCGCGGCGAGGATCAAATCCTCGATCTCCTGCTTGCTTAGGTTGAACGCGCCGAGGATGCCCTCGTGGTGGATCGTCTCCTTGTCTTTGCGCTCGTTCCATCCCAACAGATCGTCGGTCGCGCAATCGGCAACGTCCTCCACGGTCTTGATGTTCTTTTCGCCGAGCGCCACCAGCATCGCCGTAGTGAGCCCGGGGATCGCGGCCACGTCGTCCGAGACGCCCAGCGCCTTGCGTTTCGCATCCTGCTCGGCCTCGATCTTCTCCAGATGCTCCCGCGCGCGGGTCTGAATCTCCGCCGCGGTATTCTCGTCGAAGCCTTCGATCGAGGCGATTTCCGACGGCTCCACAAAGGCTACCTCCTCGATCGATGAGAAGCCTTCGGAGGCAAGCAGCTGCGCGATCACCTCGTCCACGTCGAGCGCCTCCATGAACATGGCGGAGCGCTCGGCAAATTCCGCCTGACGGCGCTCCGACTCCGACGCCTCGGTCATGATGTCGATGTCCCACCCCGTAAGCTGCGAGGCGAGCCTCACATTCTGACCCTTGCGGCCAATGGCGAGCGACAGCTGCGCGTCTGGCACCACCACCTCGATGCGCTCGGCGTCCTCGTCGAGCACCACCTTGACCACTTCGGCAGGAGCAAGAGCATTGACGATAAAGGTCGCGGCGTCAGGCGACCATTGGATGATGTCGATTTTCTCGCCCTGCAGCTCGTTCACCACCGCCTGCACGCGGCTGCCGCGCATGCCAACGCAGGCGCCTACCGGATCGATGGAAGTGTCGCGCGATACCACGGCGATCTTGGCGCGGCTACCCGGATCGCGTGCCACCGATTTAATGGTGACGATGCCGTCATAGACCTCCGGCACCTCTTGGGCGAACAGCTTGGCCATGAACTCAGGATGCGTCCGCGACAGGAAGATCTGTGGGCCCCGCTGCTCGCGGCGCACGTCATAGACATAGGCACGGATGCGGTCGCCATAGCGGAAGTTCTCGCGTGGCAAGGCCTCGTCGCGGCGCACGATGGCCTCAGCGCGTCCAAGGTCGACAATGACATTGCCATACTCGACGCGCTTGACGATGCCATTCACGATCTCGCCGACGCGGTCCTTGTATTCGTCATATTGGCGCTCGCGCTCAGCCTCGCGCACCTTCTGCACGATCACTTGCTTAGCGTTCTGCGCCGCGACGCGACCGAAATCGAGCGGCGGCAGCGGCTCGGCGATGAAGTCTCCCACTTGCGCCGCCGGGTTGCGGCGCCGCGCTTCGTCGAGTGAAATCTGCGTCGCCTCCATGGTCACCTGCTCGACCACTTCGAGGAGCCGCGCGAGCCTGATTTCTCCCGTCTTGGGATCAACCTCTGCCTTGATCTCATTCTCGCTGCCATAACGCGACTTGGCGGCTTTCTGGATCGCGTCCTCCATGGCCATGATCACCACCTGGCGATCGATCGCCTTTTCGCGCGCGACCGCGTCCGCGATCTGTAAAAGCTCCAGCCTATTGGCGCTCACGCCTGCCTGAGCCATGTGTATCTGCCTCCGTTAAATCTCCAATTGGCGGGTAACTTGCCCCGCGAAAATTCCTCTAATGCGCCTTCTTGCCCGCAAGGTCGGCGCGAAAAGCGTCCTTGTCGGCTACGAGCTTTGCTTCGCTGATCAGCGAAAATGGAATGCCGATCGTTTGCGGCTCCTCTTCACCGGGAAGTTCGATCTGGAGCAGCGCCTCGCCATTGGCGACACCTTCGATCCTGCCCCTGAACCGCTTCCTGCCGTCGACCAACTCCTTCAGCTCTACCTTTGCCTCATGACCAGCCCACGACGCGAAATCGCTTGGCCTGACCAGAGGCCGGTCGATGCCGGGCGTCGAGACCTCGAGCCGGTAGCCGCCAGGCATCGGATCGAGCGCATCGAGCAGCGGCGAAAGTTTCCGGCTTATCAATGCGCAATCCTCGATCGTCATCTGACCCTCGGTGCGTTCCGCCATGACCTGTAACGTCCCGCCGTCACGGCCCGAAAGCTTCACCCGCACAAGGCGGAAGCCAAGCTCCTCGAGAACCGGCTCAGCGAGATCGGCGATCTCGCGTTCGGCACCGGTCTCACGTGCGAAGCAGCGATCGTAGCTGGTCAAGCTGTTCGACATCGGTAAGGCCATGACTCCCGCGAAGACGAGCAAGCGGGACGCCTAACAAAAAGGAGCGGGCGAAGGCCCACTCCTGACCAAAACCAATCATGAGTTCGAGGCTAATATACGGTGTTTTTCAAAGGATTCAAGGAGACTTAAGCACGAATTACTCCCCGAGGACCGAGTGGCGGATGCGCTCGAAATCGTTGGCCCGCCCATGGCTTAGCGCGCAAATGCAGGAAGAAAGATAGCCGCCGGTGGCAGTGGCGCCGAAGGCAAGGCTGTCCTCGAAACTGCAACTCTCGTCGCGGAAGGCGATCCATTTAAGCTGTGCTTCTTTGAGCATGTCGAGCTGGGCGTCGGGCTTGACGTCCGTGTCCTTGGCCGCGCTCCTGACGGCGTCCTGCAGCGACGAGAATTCCTGATTGAGGACGGCGTCGGCGGTGTCGGCGGCGCGGGCGAGGCAAGCTTTGTAGTCGGGGTTCGATCCCGTCTCCTTCTCGCAGTCTGTGTAGCAGGCTGCCTGGATCTGGCTCTGGTCGAGCGCGAGCGCCGGCGATGAGAAGAGCAAAAGTACGAGAAGAAGCCTGGGCATCATTTTCCTCTTTCGTCGAACACTAGGCGTCAGAGCCGGCGGAACCCGAGATAGGCCGGTTTATGGCCCCGGCTCAAGGCCTTCCGTTCGTAACGGGTTTCCGGCCAGTCGGATGGCCGCTCCCGCCAATCCTTGGCGCATTCGGCCGTCCAGGTGAAAGCCCAGCTTGCGAGGATGGTTAGGAGCGCTTCGGCGGCATAGTCGCCGCTGTCGGTGGCAAATCTCAACTCACCGCCGGATGCGAGCACGCGCGCCAATTGCCCGACCGAGTCAGGCGAAAGCAGCCTCCGCTTCTGATGCCGCTTCTTCGGCCAGGGGTCAGGGAACAGCACGAAGATGCGGGCGATGGACCTTGCGGGCAACCAGGCGAGCACGTCGCGGGCGTCGCCGTCGTGGATGCGGATCGTGGTGAGGTCCGTTCGCTCGATCTTGCCAAGCAAGCTCGCCACGCCGTTGATGAAGGGCTCGCAGCCGATGAAGCCCACATCTGGGTGGTGTTCAGCCTGCCAGAAAAGATGCTCGCCGGAGCCGAAACCAATCTCAAGCCATATTTGGGCGACGGGATAGGCGAACAGGCGTGTCAACGGGGAGGGTGCTCGCTCGGCGACAGGGAGCCGCAGGCTCGGCAGCAGCTCAGTGAGCAGGCGGTCCTTCCGTTCGCTCAAGGGCCGTGCCTTCCGCCGGCCATAAGACCTGAGCGACCGTTTCTCGCTTTGTGTCGGCCGGTTCGCCAAGGACATGCTCCCGATTTGGCATACCCGCGAAACCGGGCATCCAGTACCCACAGGTCTAGCAGAGACTGTCTCCGCTATGGGTTACTAGATCGCCCGGTCAAGCCGGGCGATGACAACGAAGAGAGAGGTCCTAGGAGAACTCGGCGCGGATCGGCTCGATCAAATCGAGGCGCTCCCAGGAGAAGCCGCCGTCATTGTCCGGCTGCCGCCCGAAATGGCCGTAGGCTGCGGTGCGCTCATAGATTGGACGCCCCAAGCCAAGATGCTCCCTGATGCCGCGCGGGCTCAAATCCATGACGCGGCGCAGAGCTTTCTCGAGCTCTGATTCAGGAATATTGCCGGTGCCATGCAGATCGGCATAGAGCGACAGGGGCTCCGACACGCCGATGGCGTAAGAGACCTGTAGCGTGCAGCGGTCGGCAAGGCCCGCCGCAACCACATTCTTGGCGAGATAACGCGCGGCGTAAGCCGCAGAGCGGTCAACCTTGGTCGGATCCTTGCCGGAGAAGGCGCCGCCACCATGGGGCGCAGCACCGCCGTAAGTATCGACGATGATCTTGCGGCCAGTGAGGCCGGCGTCGCCGTCGGGACCGCCAATTACGAAACGGCCGGTGGGATTCACATAGAATTTGGTGTCGCTGCTGACCCAGCCTTCGGGCATGACCTCGTCGACGAAGCCGCGCACGATCTCCTGGACCCGCGCCTGGCTTACCTCTTCGCCATGCTGGGTCGACACCACGATCGAATCGGCGCGTACCGGCTTGCCGTCCTCGTAAGCGAGCGTCACCTGGCTTTTCGCATCTGGCCCAAGCTCCGACGTCCGGCCCGTGTGCCGCGCCTTCGCCATCTCATGCAGGATGCGGTGGGCGTAGTAGATCGGTGCCGGCATCAGGGGCTCGGTCTCGCGGCAGGCATAGCCGAACATGATGCCCTGGTCGCCCGCTCCTTCTTCCTTTTTGGACTCGACATCGGCATCAACGCCGCGGGCAATGTCGGCGGACTGCTCATGCACGTAGAATTGGAACTCGGCGTTCTTCCAGTGGAAGCCCTTCTGCTCATAGCCGATCTCGCGCACGGCGCGCCGCGCCGCGTCCTCGATCAGCGGGGTAACGGACTCCGGTCCGCGCACCTCTCCCGCCATGACGATGCGGTTGGTGGTTACCAGCGTCTCGATCGCCACCCGCGAATGTGGATCCGCAGCCATGTAAAGATCGACCACGGCATCGGAGATGCGGTCGCACACCTTGTCGGGGTGACCCTCCGAGACCGACTCGCTGGTGAAGAGATAGTTTCGCCTGTTCGCCACTTGACCCTCTATGACACCGACGGAGAAGGAGGGGACCGCTTCCCGCGCCGGCTTAATACTAGAAGAGGAGTGGCGGTCAAGACGCCTGATGTGGCTTAAGCGTTATCGCTGCTCGCGCTCAACGCCCGGACGAGATCAACGACGCTCTTGCGCACCTTTGGCTCGGAGATCTTGACGAAGGCGCGATTGAGCTCGAGGCCTTCGCGGCTGTTGAGAAACTCAAGGATGAAGGCTTCCGAGTTCGCCGCCGCCATACCGGGTGTCGTGCGCCCGCCGGTATGGGGTGCTTCTTCGAAGAAGAACTGAACGGGGACGTCGAGGATCTTGGAGATCTGGAACAGCCGGCTCGCGCCGATGCGGTTCACGCCCTTCTCGTATTTCTGCACCTGCTGGAATGTCAGTCCCATGCTCTCGCCGAGGCGCTCCTGGCTCATGCCGAGAAGCATGCGGCGCAAACGGACCCGGCTCCCCACGTGCTGATCCACCGGGTTAGGCTTCTTGCCTGCCATGCGTTCGCTCACCAATGTCATGATGGGTTGGACGATTACCGACGCTTTTTGCAGTCCCCCAGATAGGGGTCTAATTAGGGGTGCATCCCAGGTCCGTCAAGCACTTAGGCGCGACTTGTTGCATCGCCCACAGTCTGTTCGGGTTGCGAGGCATTTGCAATGAGGTCAAATGCCCCAAAACCAATCATTGCGCGAGGGCCCGCTTTGGTCTTGCGACCGAGTAAGCAAAAACTAGCCAGCCGAGAAGCGCATTGACTAGAACCGCAAGTTCGATCCAGCGCCCCCACCGCGCGAACGGCGTGGGCGGCAAAGCTTGAGGCAAAAGGCCATCGACCACTCCCTCTTTCTTGAGACCAAGCTCGGCCAGCACGCGTCCGTAAGGATCGATGATCGCCGAGATTCCGGTGTTGGCGGCACGCACGACCGGCAGACCTTGCTCGACGGCGCGGAGAAGGGCCTGGTGAAAATGCTGATAGGGGCCGGCGCTCGTGCCAAACCAGGCGTCGTTGGTCACGTTGAGGAACCAGCCCGGCCTTTGGCCGCTGTCGGTCACCTCGTCCGGGAAAATGATCTCGTAACAAATGAGCGGCCGTGCCGGCGGCGCGCCTGGGATCGGAAGCAAGCGAGCTCCGGTGCCGGTACTGAAGCCGCCGCGAATGCCGGTGAGCTGCAAGAAGCCGAGGCTCTCCATGAAATCTTGAAACGGCAGATACTCGCCGAACGGCACGAGATGGACTTTGTCATAGTTGCCGAGGATCTCACCCTTGTCGCCGACCACGAGCAGACTGTTGTAGACGCGCTCCGAGGAGAGGCGGCCTTGCGCGTCGCGCTCCTCGACGACTCTGGCGGACCCGACGAGCAGGGTCGTCCCTTCCGGCAGCGCATCGCCGATGGCGGTGAGCGCCTCTGAGGAATCCGCAAGCAGGAAGGGCACCGCTGTTTCAGGCCAGACGACGAGCGAGATGTGATCAAGCCCTCCGGCGCCGCCGTCGGCTTTGGTGAGCTCCAAATATTCGTTGAAGATTTCCGCGCTGTTCTCCGGGCGCCACTTATTGGCTTGATCCACATTGGCCTGAACGATGCGCAGTCGCACGCCGGTGGTGGCGGCATCCGCGCCAGTTAGCCGCGCCGCTCCCCACGCCGCCCCAAGCGCAAGCGTGGTCGAGAAGAGAAGCGTGACGAGCGCCGTGCCTTTGGGTCGCGCGAGCCCAGAGCCTACGGACGCCCAGATGGCGAAGGGGCTGGCGAAGAGAAGCACCGCCAAGAGGCTAAACGCGTAAACGCCGAAGATGGCGGCCAGCTGCATCATGGGAAGGGTCGCGGCGAGGCCATAGCCCACAAGATTCCAGGGCAAGCCCGTCAGCACGTGACCGCGGGCGAATTCGGCAACGCCGAAGGCAATCGCCAGCGCAAACACCCGTCCCGCACCGGGGCGCCATAGGCCGACGGCAAGCGCGGCCGCTGCGGCATAGAAGAGCGCCATGCCGCCGGGCAGGAAGATCAGGTCAAAAGGAATGAGCCAGCCGTGGCGCCAGGGCTCGACCAGAAAGGCCTCTGCGGTCCAATAAAGGCCGGTGAGAAAATATCCGAAGCCGAACCAGAAACCAGTAAGACCTGCGCATTTCAGACGGTCGTCAAGTTCGGCATGGCTGGCATGGCATCCGTCGAGCAGCCACACGAGCAGGCCGAAGCTCACGAATAGCACCGGCCAGGCATGGATCGGCGCGAAAGCCAGCACCGAGATAGCGCCGGCGAACACTGCGAGCCCGGCGCGCTTCGCGCCCTTCAACCGCGCAACCCAATCGGCTGCGGCCTGCACGGAATTTGAAGGCACTCAGCTGCTCTCGGGGGCCGGCGTTTCGGTCGGGGCCTCTTTGCGTCCGTGTGGCGTGTGGATGCGCAGCTTCTTGATGCGCCGCGGATCTGCGTCGAGCACCTCGAACTCGATGCCGCTCGGATGGCGCACCAGCTCACCCCGCGCCGGGATGCGCCCGGCGAGCGCGAACACGAGACCGCCGATTGTGTCGATGTCCTCCTCCTGCTCCGGCGAGACGAGCTCGACGCTGAGATGCTGCTCGAGCGCGTCGATCGGCGTGCGCGCATCAGCGACGAGGCCGAGGCGCAGATCCTCGCGGATCAGCGGCTCGTCGGCGACGTCATGCTCGTCATCGATCTCGCCGACCACCTCCTCGACCAGATCCTCGATGGAGACGAGACCGTCCGTCCCGCCATATTCGTCGACGACGAGCGCAAGATGCCGCCGCGACAGCTGCATGCGGAGCAAAAGGTCGAGCACCGGCATCGAGGGCGGCACGTAAAGAATTTCACGCGTGATGTTGAGCGCACCCACCATACTGCCAAGATCGACGGCGCCGAGATCGAGGCTCGCGTCGCCGCTCTTCTCCGCCGAAGTGGTGATCCAAAACATGAAATCGCGGATGTGGATCATGCCGCGGGGATCGTCGAGCGTCTCGCGGTAGACGGGAAGCCTAGAGTGCTCCGCCTCGCGAAACACGCCCATCAACTCGGCGGCAGTCATGGACTCCTCCACGGCGATGATGTCGGCACGCGGGACCATAACATCCTCGACCGTGAGTTTGCCGAAGCGGAGGATGTTGAGCAGCATGGCGCGCTCTTGCGCGCTGAAGGCGTCGTCGCCCGCTTTGCCGCGGGCAAGCGCGTGCTCGATCACCTCCCGCAAGTCCGGCTCCTCGCCGAGGCCGAACCGGGCGAGCAGTCGCTCCAGCCAGGACGGCTCTTCCTCGGCAAGCGGATCGCTCTGTGCCGGAAGCTCGCCATCGGAGAGCGGAGCGTTGCTCATGGTGAGACCTCCTGAGCGTCCGCGCGTGCATTCTCTGCGTAGGGATCGGCGATGCCGAGCCCGGCAAGCACCTTGGTCTCCAAGGTCTCCATCGCCAGGGCGTCCTCGTCACGCTCATGGTCGAAGCCGAGAAGATGCAACATGCCGTGCACCACGAGATGGGTGACGTGATCGGCGACGGAGACGCTCTTGTCGCGAGCCTCGACGAGAACGGTTTCAGCCGCAAGCACCACATCGCCGAGGGGCCGGGGCTCTCCGGGAATCGCGGCCGCCGGCTCGCCCGCGGGAAACGACAACACGTTGGTGGAAGAATTCTTGCCGCGCCAGGTGCGGTTCAGCGCGCGCGTCTCTTCATCGTCGGTGAGGACGAGCGTCGCCTCGCAAGACTCGCGCCGCGCCGGCGACACAGCAGCGAAGGCGGCACGGGCCGCACGCGTGAGTGTGGCGTCGCTCACCGCGATGCCGTTCCAAATCTCGGCATGGCGGACGACCTCCATCTCGAGCGACGAGTCGGTGGTACTTTTATCGGTGCTACTTGGGCTCGGGTCAGCCATGGCGCTCACCCCGCTTGGGCGCCGCCTCATAGGCGTCGACGATCTTGCCAACCAGCTCGCGGCGCACGACGTCGCGGCCGGTGAAGGCGATATGGGCGATGTCGTCGATGCCTTCGAGAATGGAAATAGCTTCGAGCAGTCCGGAATCCTTACCCGTCGGCAGATCGACTTGCGTGGGATCTCCGGTCACCAACATTTTGCTTCCTTCGCCTATTCGCGTGAGGAACATCTTGATCTGCATCGGCGTGCAGTTCTGCGCCTCATCGAGGATGATCATGGCGTGGGAGAGGGTGCGCCCGCGCATGAAGGCGAGCGGCGCGATCTCGATCATGCCGGTGGCAAGACCGCGCTCGACCCGCTCTGGCGCCAGCACGTCGTAAAGCGCATCGTAAAGCGGCCGCAAATACGGATCGACCTTCTCGCGCATGTCGCCGGGCAGGAAGCCGAGCCGCTCTCCCGCCTCGACGGCGGGGCGCGACAGGATTAGCCGGTCACACTTGCCGCTTTCGAGGCATGAAGCGGCGAAGGCAACCGCCAAATAGGTCTTGCCGGTGCCGGCGGGGCCGGTGGCGAAGACCAGGTCATGGGCCTTCATGGCCGAAAGGTAGGCGCTCTGCGCCGGCGTGCGCGCGGTGATCAGGCGTTTGCGCGTGCGAATCTGCTGCGCGGAAGGGACCTTTGCGTCGTGCTGGTGAGCCTCGACGGCGGGTTCGGGCGTCCGCGCATGGCGGATGGCGCCGACCACCTCGCCGATCCCGATCATCTCGCCTTGCGCGAGCCGGCCGTAGAGCTGCTCGAGCACGGACTTCGCGGTCTCCCGCGAATGTTCAGGTCCGCGCAAAGAGACCACATTTCCGTTGACCACGGCCTGGATGCCAAGCCGGTCCTCGAGCACTGCGAGATTGGCGTCATAATCGCCAAGGAGATCGCGCACGAGCCTGATGTCGTCAAAGAACACCACGAGGGGCTCTTCCCGGCCATTGACCGAAGCGGCGCTTGCGCGCTTGTCAGACGCGGCCTTGCGCACACGCGTCAATGGCGGTCTCCGTCCGCTGGCTTTGCCGGTCACACGGCCGCCTGAACTTGTTCGCGCCATTCAAACTCCGATTTGATGACACCGCTGAGACTGTTCGGCCCCGCGCTCACAATGTCAACGTCCACAATCTGGCCGATTAGGCTCTCCGGGCCGTCCCCATGCACGGCCTGGAGATAGGGTGAACGTCCGGCGATCTGCCCTGGTTTCCGTCCTCGCCGCTCGAACAGCACTTTAAGCCTTCGCCCAACGGTGGCCGCATCGAAGGTGCATGCCTCCTCCTCGAGCAGGCGTTGCAAGACGCGCAGGCGCTCGCGGGCGACTTTGTCAGGCACCTGATTGGGCAGGATCGCCGCCGGTGTGCCGGGGCGCGCGCTATAGTTAAAGGAGAAGGCGCGGGCAAAGCCAATGCGCCGGACGAGCGCCAAGGTCTCCTCGAAATCTGCGTCGGTCTCGCCGGGGAAGCCCACAACAATGTCGGTGGACAGCGCGATGTCCGGACGCGCCTCCCTGATGCGTCCGACAAGCTCGGCATAGTCGTCCGCCGAATGCTTGCGGTTCATGGCGTGCAGGATGCGGTCTGACCCAGCCTGAAACGGCAAATGTAGGTAAGGCATGAGCTTCGGCTCATCGCCGTGAAGCGCAATGAGGTCGTCGCTCATGTCGCGCGGATGGCTCGTGGTGTAGCGGAGCCGCTCGATCTCAGGCCTTGCCGCGAGCCGCTTGAGCAGCTTGGCGAGCGACCAGTCGGTGCCGTCAGGGCCTTGGCCGCGATAGGCGTTCACATTCTGCCCGAGCAGCGTTATTTCGCGTACGCCGGAGCGAGCGAGCCTCTCGGCTTCCGCGATAATGGCAACAACGGGGCGCGAATATTCGGCGCCGCGCGTGTAGGGCACGACGCAGAATGTGCAGAACTTGTCGCAGCCTTCCTGCACTGTGATGAAGGCGGAAGGATGCGCGCGCGCAAGCGGCCGATCAGGGAGATAAAGGAATTTGTCTTCGGCCGGAAAGTCCGTGGCGACCACGCGCTCTTTTCCATCGCCCACGCGTCCGATCAGCGCCGGCAGTTCGTGATAGCTTTGCGGTCCAACCACGAGATCGACAACGGAAGCGCGGGCGAGAATCTCTTGACCCTCCGCCTGCGCCACGCACCCGGCCACCGCGATCATGGTATCGAGGCCGCGTGTGCTGCGCTGCCGCTTCACCGCGCGCACGCGCCCAAGCTCGGAATAGACCTTCTCGGCGGCCTTCTCGCGGATGTGACAGGTATTGAGAATGACGAGGTCCGCCGCTTCCATATCGTCCGTCGGCGCGTAGCCGTGGGCTCCAAGCGCTTCTGCCATGCGCTCGGAGTCGTAGGCGTTCATCTGACAGCCGAAGGTCTTGATGTGCAGCTTTTTGGGGGCTTTCGCCATTGCCTGTTGGTGCGGTACCCGGGCGCCTCTCGTCAAGACCCGCTTGCCAACAGACCCCAGCATCCCGTCCACCAGCGGCTGCCTGGAGAGGCGGGATTGGCGAGCTTTCAGCGCCCAGAGTCACAGGGCCGTTGGTTGTTTCCGCTGGGGCGAAAGGTTATATACTCGACTCAATCAATAGGATTTCAAGAGAGGATCGCATCCTCCATGATCTCGCAGAAAGCAAAATATGCTCTCCGCGCCCTAGTGGAACTCGCCAGGGAAGGCGACTCGCTGATGATCGGCGAGATCGCCGCCCGCAAGCACATTCCGCGGAAGTTCCTTGAGCAAATCCTGCTCGAAATGAAGCGTCACGGCATCGTCCACAGCCGGCGCGGGAAGCTTGGCGGCTACAGCCTGCTCATGCCTCCGGATAAGATCACTTATGGGCAGGTGCTCCGCATCATCGATGGGCCGATTGCACCGTTGCCGTGTCTCAGCCGCATCGCCTATCGGCGCTGTGCGGACTGCAAGACGGAGGAAACCTGCGAAATTCGCCGGGTTTTTGCCAGAGTCGCCGAGTCGGCGAGAGACGTGCTCGACCGCACCACGATCGCCGATTCCCTCGAGTCTCCCCTTCTCGCCGATGAGCCTCAAGGCGGGGCGCGCGCGATGGCCCGCCTCTAAGCACGCGCCGTCACATCCTCAAAATTAGAAACAAAATCCACGCCCTGACCGTTTCGTAGCGGACGGAGCTTCCACCCATATGGAAAAGTGGTAACGTCCAGACTTGATAAAGTCTACCGAATATATAGAGTTAAGGGTATTCTATAAAGGAGAATCGCATCCATGAGGAGATTTCGCAGCACCCTTGCCGCCGTGGCGGCAGTTGGATTCACCACGGTCGCGGCAAGCGTCGCTCTTGCCGCGACCGTGCTCAATGTGAGCTACGACCCCACCCGTGAGCTCTACAAAGCCGTCAATGAAGCCTTCGCCAAGGATTGGAAGGCGAAGACGGGGGAGAACATCACCATCGAGCAATCGCATGGCGGTTCCGGCAAGCAGGCCCGCGCCGTCATCGACGGCCTGCGAGCCGACGTTGTCACGCTTGCTCTCCAGGGCGATATCGACCAGATCGCCAAGGCCGGCAAGATCAAACCTGATTGGCAGGAGCGCCTCGGCAACAACTCATCGCCCTACACCTCGACCATCGTCTTCCTTGTGCGCAAGGGTAATCCCAAATCCATCAAGGACTGGGATGATCTGATCAAGAATGGCGTTCAGGTGATCACGCCGAATCCCAAGACCTCAGGCGGCGCCCGCTGGAACTATCTCGCGGCCTGGGCCTACGCCGACCAGAAATTCGGTCACGACGAGGCCAAGGACAAGGACTTCGTCAAGAAGCTCTATGCCAATGTGCCAGTGCTCGATACCGGCGCGCGTGGCTCCGCCACCACCTTCGCCCAGCGCGGCATCGGCGACGTCCTGCTCGCTTGGGAGAACGAGGCCTTCCTCGCTCTCGATGAGCTTGGCGCCGACAAGTTCGAGATCGTCGTGCCCTCGCTTTCCATCAAGGCCGAGCCTCCGGTCGCGGTCGTCGACGAGGTGGTCGACGCCAAGGGCACGCGCAAAGTGGCGGAAGCCTATCTGAAGTTCCTCTACACGCCGGAAGCGCAGAAGCTTATCGCTCATAACTACTATCGCCCGTCAGATCCGAAATCTGCCGATCCGAAGGATCTGGCGCGCTTCCCCAATCTGAAGCTCGTCTCCATCGACGATCCGCTGTTCGGCGGTTGGGCGAAAGCGCAGCCGAAGCACTTCGACGAAGGCGGTATTTTCGACCAGATCTATCAGCCTAAGTCGACGAACTGAGCTGACTCATGGCCGCTGCTTACGGCCTCGAGCTGAAACGGCCGAGCGCCATCCCGGGATTCGGGCTGGCGCTCGGTTTCACGTTGACCTATCTCAGCCTGATCGTCCTCATTCCCCTCGCAGCCCTTGTGCTCAAGTCAGCGACGCTGGGGCTTGCCGGCTTCTTTGACGTAGTCACCGGAGCGCGTACGCTCGCTGCGCTCCGCTTGAGTTTCCTCACGTCGCTGTTCGCGGCGACCGTCAACGCCGTGTTCGGCACGATCATCGCCTGGGCGCTGGTTCGCTATCGCTTCCCCGGCCGGCGCCTGCTCGACGCCTTTGTCGACCTTCCCTTCGCACTCCCGACCGCCGTTGCCGGCATTGCGCTCACCGCGCTCTACGCACCGAACGGATGGATCGGGCAGTGGCTGACGCCGCTTGGCATCAAGGTGGCCTACACGCCGACCGGTATCGCGGTGGCGCTCATCTTTATCGGTCTTCCCTTCGTTGTGCGCACGGTGCAGCCGGTCCTCGAAGAATTCGATCGCGAGCTCGAGGAGGCGTCGGCGACGCTCGGCGCCAACCGGCGCCAGACCGTGTTCCGCGTGATGCTGCCGACGCTGATGCCGGCTATCCTCACCGGCTTTGCGCTCGCGCTCGCCCGCGCCGTCGGCGAGTACGGATCGGTGATTTTTATCGCCGGCAATATGCCCTTCGTGTCCGAGATCGCACCGCTTCTTATCATCATCAGGCTCGAAGAGTTCAGCTATCCGCAGGCGGCAGCCATCGGCACTGCGATGCTGATGATCTCTTTTGGGCTGCTGTTGTTCGTGCACCTCATTCAAGCCTGGCAGAGGCGGAGATTTGGCCAATGACTGACGCCGCCGTTGCCCCACTCCTCCTCAGCGCGCCGGCGGCGGGTCACGCTGTCACCACCGAGCGGCTTCCGGTCCGCATCCTACTGATCGTGACAGCTGTTGTGTTCCTGGTGCTGTTCTTGCTGCTGCCGTTGGCCGCGGTGTTTGTCGAAGCGTTGCGATCTGGCCTCGGCACCTATTTGGCCGCCATCACCGAGCCGGATGCGCTTGCCGCGATCAAGCTCACACTCTTGGTCGCGGCCATCGCCGTTCCGGCCAATGTCGTGTTCGGGCTCGCCGCCTCCTGGGCCATCGCCAAGTTCGAGTTCAAGGGCAAGAGCATACTAAACACGTTGATCGACCTTCCCTTCTCGGTGTCCCCGGTGATCTCCGGCCTGATCTATGTGCTTTTGTTCGGCGCGCAGGGCTATCTCGGACCGCTGCTGCACAACTACAACATTCAGATCATCTTCGCGCTGCCCGGCATTGTGCTCGCGACCATCTTCGTCACCTTCCCCTTCGTCGCGCGCGAGCTTGTGCCGCTGATGCAAGAGCAGGGCACGCAGGATGAGGAGGCCGCGCTCTCGCTCGGCGCGAGTGGCTGGCAGACCTTCTTCAGGGTCACGCTGCCCAATATCCGTTGGGCCCTGCTTTATGGCGTGGTGCTCTGCAATGCACGTGCCATGGGCGAGTTTGGCGCGGTCTCCGTCGTCTCCGGACATATACGGGGAAAAACCAACACCATGCCTTTGCACGTTGAGATCTTGTACAACGAGTACAACTTTGCCGCGGCCTTTGCCGCGGCTTCGCTTCTCGCGCTGCTCGCCCTCATCACCCTCGTCATAAAAATCGGCCTGGAATGGCGCTACGCCGATCAGATCGCCGCCTCACGCCGCCATTAGGAGAAAATCATGGACGCTCGGGTGGCAAATGAGGTGAATTCTGCGGCTGGCGGCGCTTGGCCGCTCTCCTGGACGACGCGGTGGGATCGGCCGATGCACGTAGTAGTCGAGAACGTAGTCAGAACCTTCGGCGTGACGCCGGCGCTGCACGGAGTATCGCTGGAAATCGAGCCAGGCGAGCTCGTCGCGCTCCTCGGTCCTTCCGGCTCCGGCAAGACGACATTGCTGCGCATCCTTGCCGGTCTCGATATTCCGACCGAGGGACGCGTGATGTTCGATGGCGACGACGCCCTGAAGCTCACGGTGCAGCAGCGGAATGTGGGGCTCGTGTTCCAGAACTACGCGCTGTTCCGCCATATGAATGTGCTGGACAATATCGGCTTTGGTTTGCGCGTCCGGCCGCGCGAGCGCCGCCCGGCCCGCAAGGAGATCCGCAGGCGGGCCCTGGAGTTGCTCGATCTCGTGCAGCTTTCCGGCCTCGAGAAGCGCTTTCCGTCGCAGCTCTCCGGCGGCCAGCGCCAGCGCGTGGCCTTCGCCCGCGCGCTTGCCATCGAGCCGCGGCTCCTTCTCCTCGACGAGCCCTTCGGCGCGCTCGATGCCAAGGTTCGCCGCGACCTTCGCCGCTGGCTGTTGGAGCTGCATAACAAGACCGGACATACCACTGTGTTCGTCACCCACGATCAGGAAGAGGCGCTCGAGCTTGCCGACCGCGTGGTGGTGATGAGCGAGGGCAAGATCGCGCAGATCGGCACGCCCGATCAGGTCTATGACACGCCGAACTCGCCGTTCGTGTTCTCCTTTATCGGGGAATCAAGCGTGCTTCCGGTGCGGGTCGAGCAAGGCAAAGTCTGGCTCGACCAGCAGAGGCTTGACCTTCCGGCCGTCGACGTCCCCAACGGTCCGGCGCGTTTGTTCTTGCGCCCGCATGATGTCGACGTGGTTCACAATGCGCCTGGCGCCATTGTGGGGGAGGTATCAGTCTTGCGGCGTCACGCCGGATTGCGGCGCGTCGATCTTGAAGTGGGGGCTGAGCGCAACCGCATCGAGATCGAGCTTCCCACCGATCTCAGCCTTAATCTTGCGAGCCCCGTCGCATTTCTTCCGCGGCGTTACCGGCTCTACCCGGCTTCGCCGGGCTTGCGAGCTGATAGGGTAGGGCCGCCTCAAGGCCCTTAAAGTTCTGACAGCCGGCGGGGTCTTGAGGCGGCTTGCAGCGGGCCGGGCGCTCGGGCTCAGGACCCGTGCGGACTGCGAGCGTGGCGGCGAGCAGCAATCCCCCCTTGGCCCCGGCGAGCTCTGGGTCCGCGGCCCAAAGCGTGCTCAGTGCCGCGTAGAGCGCGGCCGCGATGAGAGCGATCATGGCGGCGTTCGGCTTGAAGAGCTCGCGCCAGGGAAGACCCCGGCGCAGCGCCGCAGAAGGGCGCAAGCCGCGGCGCCGCCGCCGTGAACATCGGGCTGATCGTGAACATCGGGCTGATAAAGAATAGGGTGGGAATGAGAAGCGCGGCAAGACAAGCGTGAGC
>DASZGQ010000003.1:0-4158 GCA_035938735.1 Methyloceanibacter sp. | reverse complement strand
CGGAAGGTCGGTGCTCTCCGGCGCCTTCACATCATTGGCCTTGGCGTTCCACCAGGTCGAGCCATAACTCACGCCGCCTGAGCGTTTGACGAGATGGGTCAGCACCACTTCGCCCGGGTAGTAGTAGACGGTCCACGGCCCGACGATGTCCTTGGGGATCGCTCGCCAGGTCACCAGCACCTCGTCGCCCTTCTGCGCATCGCCCTTCTTGACGTCGAGCAGCCTGACCTTGGCGAGATAGGCAGGAAGGTCTTCGCCGCTCTTGTCATCCTTGGTGATCGTGGTGCAGCTCACTGAGAGCACGCGGACCACTGCGACGAGGTCGCTTTTGTCCATCAGCTCCTGGTCGGACATTGGCGCCGGCAGCGCGAACGCCGGCGCGGCGAGGAGGATGGCAAGAACAGGAAGGAACCCCATGAACCGTCTGATCATCCGCTGTCTCCTCGGCGTCATGCCCAGGCCTGTCCTGGGCATCAAGTGAGGCCCTACCACATTTTGCAGCGGAAGGGTTTGACTTTGGCGCCCTATTGGATTGCCGGAGCCTGTCCACGGACTTGATCCATGGAACAAGTCCGGCAATGACAAGGCCTTTGTCAATCCCGGTCGACGAGGCCCTTGACGCCTTCATGCTTGGCGCAATGCACGCAGCAAAAGATGGTGTCGCCATGCTGCACGCCATGCCCGATGACGCGGCAGCCGCAATGTGGGCAAACCGGCGCGAGCATGGCGATGGCGCATTCGAAGGAGTCGAAGACGAGGGTACGGCCGCCCATGGTGACGGTGAAGCTCTTGTCGTAGTCATTGCCGCATTGCGCGCATTTGCCCATGGCGAGTTCCTCCTCAAATTCGTCATGCCCGGACTTGATCCGGGCATCCATGCCGTTAGCCCTCCGCCTGTCAAAGGGCAACGGAATGGATTGCGGGGTCAAGCCCGGCAATGACGAGAGCGTCACTAATGCGCGGCCTCCCAATTATCGCCCGCTCTCGCATCGACCTTGAGCGGAACCTTCAACTTCAGCACCGGCTCCGGCGCCTTCTCCATGACGGCTTGCGCCACCTCCATGGTCTTGTCGACCTCCTCCTCCGGCGCCTCGAACACGAGCTCGTCATGAACCTGGAGCAGCATGCGGGCGTTGAGGCCAGCGGCGGCGAGCGCCGGCACCATGCGGATCATGGCGCGGCGGATGATGTCGGCGGCCGAACCCTGGATTGGCGCATTGATGGCAGCGCGCTCGAAATTGCCGCGCAATGAAGGGTTCTTGGTGTTGATCTCGGGGTAATGCACTTTGCGCCCGAACAGGGTCTTCACATAGCCCTGGCGGCGCGCCTCTGCCTTGGTTGCCTCCACATAATCGCGGATGCCCGGAAAGCGCTCGAAATAGGTCTTGATATAGGCGCCAGCCTCGCTCCTGCCGATACCGAGCTGGGCGGCAAGCCCGACCGATGAGATGCCGTAGACGATGCCGAAATTGATGGCCTTGGCGCGGCGCCTTATGGCCGGGTCCATGACCTCGATCGGCACGCCGAACATCTCGCTCGCGGTCATGGCGTGGATGTCGAGACCGTCGGCGAAGGCCTGGCGCAGTGTCGGCGTCTCGGCCATATGTGCGAGCACGCGAAGCTCGATCTGACTGTAGTCGGCGCTGATCAGCCGCTTGCCCTTCTCGGGCACGAAGGCCTTGCGGATGGCGCGGCCCTCGCTCGTGCGCACCGGAATGTTCTGCAAATTCGGCTCTAAGGACGAGAGCCGGCCAGTGGTGGTCGCGGCGAGCGCGTAAGACGTGTGCACGCGCCCGGTCTCGGGATGGATGTAGGTGGGGAGCGCGTCGGTATAGGTGCTCTTCAGCTTTGCGAGCAGGCGCCAGTCGAGCACCTTGCGCGGCAGTTCATGGCCCTCGGCGGCAAGCTCTTCCAGCGCGCTTGCATCGGTGCTCCAGGCGCCGGTCTTGGTGCGCCGACCTCCTGCCAGGCTCATCTTATCGAACAGGATCTCGCCGAGCTGCTTCGGTGAGCCGATATTGAAGTCCTCGCCGGCAAGCTGCGTGATCTCGTCTTCGAGCCGGGCGAGGCTCTGGGCGAAGGTGCCGGAGAGACCGGCAAGCGTCGCACGCTCGACCCTGATGCCGGTCCGCTCCATCAGCGCGAGCACGGGCGCGATCGGCCGCTCCAAGGTTTCGTAGACGGTGGTGACGTGCTCGGCGGCAAGTCGCGGCTTCAGCACGAGCCAAAGTCTCAGACCAATATCGGCCTCCTCGCCTGCAAACTCGGTGGCGCGCGGCACCGGCACGCGGTCGAAGGTGACGGCAGCGCGGCCCGTCCCCACGATCTCCTTGTGGGTGAGGCAGGTATAGGAGAGGAGCGAGCCGGCAAGCTGCTCAGGGAGATGCTCGGCGCGGCCGGCGTCGAGCGCGTAAGACATCAGGCAGGGATCATCGAAGCCTTCGAGCGCGATGCCATAGCGGGCGAGCACCACCATGTCGAATTTGGCGTTCTGAACGATCTTCAGAACTGCTGGGTCTTCCAGCAGCGGCTTCAACAGATCGAGTGCCTCGCGCATGCCCATCTGCTTGATCGTGCCTTCGCCGCCGAGATCGAGCCCGTCGGAAGCGCGGTGGCCAAGCGGAACATAGGCCACGCGGCCCGGCTGAAGCGCGAGCGCGACGCCGACCAGCTCTCCTCGCATGGGATCCGACAAAGTCACCTTGGCGCGGAAGGCGACATGGCCTTGCGCGCGTGCGGCGTCGAGCAGCGCGGCCAGACGGTCCGGATGGACCACCGGCTCGTATTTGCTGCGGTCGAAGGGAAGCGCCGCAAGTTTCGCCGCACGCTCGGTGGCGAGCTGCAAGGGCGATCCCTCGCCGGTCTCCTGCCGTGCCGGCGCTGGCGCACCGGTAAAGCCGCGCCGGAGCGGATGATCGTAGTTCGATTTGCGCGCGCTCGGCTTCGCCGGCGCCGCTGCCTTGCCTTCCGGCACTTCGGCGCCAAGACCTTGCGCCACGCGCCGGAGCAGGGTGGTGAATTCCAGCTTGCGCATGAAGCTCGTCAGCGTCTCCGGGTCAGGCTGGCGCACCAGCGTCTCGGCCAGCGCCACCTCGACGGGCGCCTTGCTGTCGAGAATCACCAGCGTGCGCGACAGCCGCGCCTGGTCGGCGAAATTGATCAGGCTCTCTCGCCGCTTCGGCTGGGTGATCTCAGAGGCGCGGCCGAGCAGGGTGTCGAGATCGCCATATTCGTTGATGAGCAGCGCCGCGGTCTTCACCCCGATGCCCGGTACCCCGGGCACATTGTCGGTGGAATCGCCGATCAGCGCCTGCACCTCGATGACCTTTGCCGGCGGCACGCCGAAGCGCTCCATGACTTCCTCTTCGCCGATCACCTTGTTCTTCATGGTGTCGTACATGCGCACACCAGGACGCACGAGCTGCATCAGATCCTTGTCGGAGGAGACGATGGTCACGTCGGCGCCAGCGGCCGCCGCCTCAGCCGCATAGGTGGCGATGATGTCATCGGCCTCGTAACCCTTCTGCTCGATGCAGGCGACGCTGAACGCCTTCACCGCGTCGCGGATCAGTGGGAATTGCGGGACGAGGTCCTCGGGGATGTCGGGGCGGTGGGCCTTGTAGCCTTCGAACAGCTCATTGCGGAACGACTTGGCCGAATAGTCGAAGATCACCGCGAAATGCGTGGGCGGTGAGAGCTCGCCAGTCTCGCGCAACAGCTTCCACAGCATGGCGCAGAAGCCATGCACGGCGCCGACAGGCAGCCCGTCAGAGGGCCGCGTGAGCGGGGGCAGCGCGTGATAGGCCCGGAACATATAGCCAGAGCCGTCGATCAGATAGACGTGGTCGCCCTTTGCCACCGGCCTGCCGGCGGCCGCCTGCGTGCTGTCAGCCATTGTCATGATGAGAGAAATATAGGGATTGGCGGCGCTTCCGTCAGCACTGGGTTGCCCCTTCTCCCCACCTGCAGGACGTCATACTGCGCGTTCCGTGCGCTAGACCGCGGCTTTCGCCAGGGTGACGCGAAGCGTCAATGCGTGGGCTCGAGCTCGTGGCTGCGCTCGGCACTGCCGGGGGCAAAGACCATGTCCGACCCGCCGAAGGTCTTCTCGATATAATCCTTGAAGTAAGTCTCCATGAACGGGAAAGCGCGGGCGAG
>DASZGQ010000002.1:0-11155 GCA_035938735.1 Methyloceanibacter sp. | reverse complement strand
CCAGCGCTGCCCGCCTGCTCGGACGAGTAGCGCGCTATTCGGCGGCCTGCTCGGTGGCGCGGCGCGCGCCATGCCCACCATGCGCACCATGTTCTTGGCGCTCGCCGATGCGCGCCGACTTGCCGCGCCGTCCGCGCAGATAATAGAGCTTGGCGCGGCGCACGCGGCCCCTGCGCACCACCTCGATGGAATCGATCAGCGGCGAATGCACGGGAAACACGCGCTCGACCCCTTCGCCATAGGAGATTTTGCGCACGGTGAAGTTCTCGTTGATCCCGCCGCCGGCGCGTCCGATGCACACGCCTTCATAGGCCTGCACACGCGCGCGGTCGCCTTCGATGACCTTGACGTTGACGCGGAGCGTGTCGCCCGGTGCGAACTCCGGCACTTTCCGCTTCTTGGCAAGCGCCGCCACCTGCTCCTTCTCGAGCCGCTCGATGATATTCATGACTAAACCTTTCCAGGGCGCCTGCCTGGCCCAATGGCCGTCCGGCGTACGCCATTCTTTTTGATTGATCCTGACCCGATTTTGCTGGCGGGAAGCTCGCTGAGGGGTGTTCCTAACCTAGCTTTTCGCCCTTGTCGATGGATTAACGCTTAGGCCGCTTTTCCCACAGATCGGGGCGGCGGGCTTTTGTGGTTTTCTCGGCCTGCTCGCGGCGCCATTTGGCGATTTTCTCATGGTCGCCGGAGAGCAGCACGTCGGGGATGGCGCGACCCTCCCACTCCCTGGGCTTGGTGTAATGCGGATATTCGAGGAGACCTGAGGCGAAGCTCTCCTCGTCAAGCGACACTTCGTTGCCGGCAACCCCGGGCAGGAGACGTACGCAGGTGTCGATCAGAACCTGGGCCGCAAGCTCGCTGCCGGAGAGCACATAATCGCCAATCGAAATCTCCTCGACACTACGCGCTTCCAGTACCCTCTCATCCACGCCTTCGAAGCGCCCGCACAGCAGGATCACGCCAGGACCTCGCGCCAGCTGGCGTACGCGGACTTGCGTGAGCTGCTTACCACGGGGCGAGAGATAGAGCGTTGGCGCCTCAGCCGGCATGCGGGCGCGGCCAGCATCGATGGCGGCAGCGGCAATATCTGCGCGCATCACCATGCCCGCGCCGCCGCCCGCCGGCGTATCGTCCACGGAGCGGTGCTTGTCGGTGGCGAAGTCGCGGATGTCGATGGCAATGAGCGCCCATTTCCCCTCGCCGAGCGCCTTGCCCGCGAGGCTCAAGCCCAAGGGCCCCGGAAACATCTCGGGAAAGATCGTGAGGACGAGAGCCCGCCAAGTCATGGAGCATCCTAGCGCGTTCGCCAGCGGAAGCACGTCACTCTAAGAGGCCTTCGGGGGGAACTACTTTGAGCCAGCCGCCCTCGACATCGACCTCGGGCACGGTATCGCGAGTGAAGGGGATGAGTAGAGTGGCGCCGCCGCTGGCCGGTCTGATCTCCAGGAGATCGCCGGCGCCGAAATTGTGGACCGCGATCACCGCGCCTACGGCCAAACCGTCCTGGTCCATGGCTGAAAGTCCGATGAGGTCGCTATGGTACCATTCGTCCTCCTGCTCGGGTAGGCGAGAGCGGGGAACGTAGAGCTTGGTGCCGGTGAGGGCTTCGGCGGCGCCGCGGCTGGCCACGCCCTTGATGCGCGCAGTCAGTGCCTTGGGCGTGACACGCAGCGACTCGATTTCGAACCGTCGGGTGCCCGTCTCGTCCTCGAGCGGCCCATAATCGGCGATAGCACCAGGTTCGGCGGTGAAGGAGCGGATGCGCACCTCGCCGTTGAGACCTTGGGGGCGTCCAATCTCCCCGATCAGCACGCGGTCCGGTTTTGCCGGCAAGGCTATTCAGCGGTGGGGCGCTCGCCCTCGGGGGCAGGCTCTGGCGGCGGAGGCGGTGCTGCGGCAGCTTCGGCGGCGGCATTGCCCTTCGCGGCTGCGGCGGCCTTCTTCGCCTCCTCGCGCTCGACGCGCTTCTTGCCGGGCTGACCCTTGTTCGGGTTCGAGCGCGCATCGCGCTTTGCCATACCGGCCTTGCCGAGGAATCGCAGCACGCGGTCGGTCGGCTGAGCGCCAACCCCGAGCCAATGCTTGACGCGGTCCTCGACGAGCTTCACGCGCTCGCCTGAGTCGCGCGGCAGCAGAGGATTGTAGGTGCCGAGCTTCTCGATATAGCGGCCGTCGCGCGGGCTCTTCGAGTCCGCGACGACGATACGGTAGTAGGGCCGCTTCTTGGCGCCGGCCCGTGCCAGTCTGATCTTCAGTGACATGTCACATCCTTCTCGTTGACAGCCTTAATTACCCCTCACCGCTCCAGCCATGCGACTTGCGCCGGTTTCACCGCGCAAGATCGCGTCGGAAAGCCCTCTCCCACAAGGGGGGAGAGGGGAAATTTGCTAGAGCGTTGCCGCCTCTCCACCCCTCTCCCCTCGTGGGAGAGGGTGGCTCGGCCTCTAGGCCGAGCCGGGTGAGGGGACTTTGACTTGCGTTCATCATCGCTTTTTCGATCCCGGCAGGCCGGGGAAGCCGCCGGGAATACCCGGTAACCCGGGAAGGCCGCGCGGCAGTCCGCCGCCAAGGCCGGGAACATCTCCAGGCGGCAGAGGCGGCAGGCCCGGAGGCAGCGCCGCGCCCGCGGGCAATTCGGCGGGAAGCTCTGGGGGCGGACCGCCGCCAAACAGCTGCCCGAGCAGCCCACGCTTTTTGCCCATGGCCTTCATCATGTCGGCCATCTGGCGGTGCACCTTCACGAGCTTGTTGATGTCCTGGACCGAGGTACCGGAGCCTGCCGCCACGCGCTTCTTGCGCGAGGCGTTGAGCAGCTTCGGGTTCTTGCGCTCTCCCCGCGTCATCGAGCCGATGATCGCCTGCTGGCGCTTCAGGATCGCGTCGTCGAGTTTGGCGGCGCCGAGCTGCTTCTTGATCTTGCCAACGCCAGGCAGCATGCCGAGCATGCCGCCCATGCCGCCGAGCTTTTGCATCTGCTTCAGCTGCTCGGCGAGGTCTTCAAGATCGAAGGCGCCCTTGCGCACTTTCGCGGCAATCTTCTCAGCCTTGTCGATCTCGACGGTCTCGATCGCCTTCTCGACCAGGCCCAACACGTCGCCCATGCCGAGGATACGCCCAGCAATGCGCGACGGATCGAAGTCCTCGATCGCGTCGCTCTTCTCGCCGACGCCCATGAGCTTGATCGGCTTGCCGGTGACGGCCCGCATGGAGAGCGCGGCGCCACCACGGCCGTCGCCGTCGACGCGAGTCAGTACGATGCCGGTGAGCGCGACGCGCCGATCGAAATTGCGCGCGAGGTTGACAGCGTCCTGGCCGGTCAGCGCGTCGGCGACGAGCAGCGTCTCGTGGGGCTTGGCGAGCGCGGCAATCTCCGCCGTCTCCGCCATCAGCGCCTCATCGATATGGGTGCGGCCGGCGGTATCGAGCAGCAACACGTCGTAACCGCCGAGCTTCGCGGCTTGCAGCGCGCGCCTGGTGATGGCCGCCGGGTGCTGGCCTTCGATGATGGGAAGGGTGGCGACGCCGGTCTGCTCGCCGAGCACGCGCAGCTGCTCCTGCGCCGCCGGTCTCCGCGTATCCAGGGAGGCCATCAGCACTTTCTGCTTGTCGCGGTTCTGCAAACGGCGGGCGATCTTGGCCGTGGTGGTGGTCTTGCCGGAGCCCTGCAGGCCGACCAGCATCATCACCACGGGAGGGGACGCGGCGAGATCGATGGGCTCGGCTTCGGCACCGAGGGTGCGCACGAGCTCGTCATGGACGATCTTAATGACCATCTGGCCGGGAGTGATGGAGCGCACCACCTCCTGGCCGACGGCCTTCGCCTTCACCGCGTCGGTGAAATCGCGCACGACGTCGAGCGCCACATCGGCCTCGAACAGCGCGCGGCGCACCTCGCGCATCGCTTCATTGACGTCGGCCTCGGAGAGCGCACCCTTGCGGGTGAGCTTGTCGAGGATGGCGCCAAGACGCTCTGACAGGGTCTCGAACATCGTCACGTCGTCCTACAAAGCCCTAAGCGCGCTCAAGAAGCGCGATAGCGCAAACCAAAACACACCGCGAGGGCGCATCCGCGCTGTCGGGTGTTGACCCCCCTGGATGGTCTTTCCGCGCTTCGCGCTACTTGAGCCGCGCGCTCAAGTAGGCCGAAGACCGGCGCAAAAAACCTACAGGGCGGCGGCTCGGAAAATTGAGCTGCCATTGAATTTCTGGCGGAATGTCGTTGAGGGGGCGCCTCAAGTCAAGCCTTGGGCGCGAGCAGTGGAGCGAGCTTCACGGCGAGATTGAGCAGCGCCTCGTCGCCGCCTTCCCAGGCATTAAAGGAAAGGCCAACCGGGCAACCCGCGGCCATGCCAGCAGGGATGGAAAATCTGCGGCAGGCCGGCGTGTCCCGCCAAGCAGGTGCCTCCCAAGGTCATCGCCCTGAACTCCACGGTCGAGGCGCCGTCGGGAATGTCCCGCTCCGGCGGCAGGGTCGGCGTTGTCATCGCGATCATCGTGCCCGGCTTCGCCAACTCTCGCAGCCGCTTCTTGGCCTCGGCGCGAATGTCCCCACCTCTCTTCGCCTCCTCCGGCGTGACGCGGGAGGCGATCTCGAAGCGCTCCCGGATGGCCGGCGACAGCCCATCCGCGTGGGCAAGCGCGAAGGGCATCAGCGTCGACTGGATCTCGAAGCCCTGATTGAAGCGAAAGGCATTTCGCCAATCGTCGAACTCATCCCCCGCCACGTCCATGTGCTCCGGCTCGGGCAACGCGCTCCCGATCTGGTCGAGCACCCTCCAGATCTCTTCATCGATGCTCGCCTCGCCGCGCGAGACCATGTCTTGCGCGATGATCAGGTGCCGAAGCGGAGCATCGATGTGGGGGCCGCCGAGCAGGACACGGCCGACCTCGCGGAACAGTGCGGCATCGCGGGCGAGGAAGCCTACGGTGTCATAGGTCGGCGCCATGGGCGTCATGCCGGCAACATCGATGCGGCCATGGGTTGGCCGCAGCCCGTAAAGACCGCAGAAAGCCGCCGGCACACGCGCGGAGCCGCCAGTGTCGCTGCCAAGCGCGAAGTCGCACAGGGAGGCGGCGACGGCTGCCGCCGAGCCGCAGGACGAGCCACCGGTGACGTGGCGGAGCGCAGGGCTATTGACCGGGGTGCCGTAATGAACATTCGTGCCGAGCACGCTGTAGACGAACTCATCGCAAATGGTGATGCCGGTGAGCGTCACGCCGGCGTCGAGCAGGCGCCTGATCGCTGGCGCGGTCTCCGTCGCCGGCGACGCAGCGGCGTACCAATCCGGGCTGCCGACTGAGACCTTCCTGCCCTTTATGGCGAACAGGTCCTTGACCATGAACGTCTGTCCGGCAAGCGGCCCCTTGCGGCTACCGGCGATCGGCGCCTGCAAGGTATGGGGGACGAGGCGCCGACCGGATCTGCGACCGGAATCGCTGTCATGCACGTCTCCTCAAAAGGTCAGGCCCGTTGCGGCAGTGCTCTTTTTTCGCTTGACGCCATATAACAGCGGAAATGAGCCGAGCAATGCCGGAATGAGAGCCATGCAGCGGACCGCGACCAGAAAGGCACCCCTACCAGCGGCGGTGTGGGCGCTTGGCCTTACGTCCCTGTTCATGGACTTCTCTTCGGAGATGATCCATGGGCTACTGCCGGTGTTCCTCGTCCTCAATCTCGGCGCGAGTACCGCCGTGCTCGGACTGGTCGAGGGCATCGCCGAAGCCACGGCCCAAATCACCCGTGTGTTCTCCGGCTGGCTTTCCGACACGTTGAGGCGGCGCAAGGCGCTTGCCGTCGCGGGCTATGGTCTCGCCGCCGCCACCAAGCCGCTTTTTCCCCTCGCGACCTCGGTCGCAACGGTGCTTATCGCGAGATTTGCCGACCGGGTCGGCAAGGGCATTCGCGGCGCACCGCGCGATGCCCTGGTCGCCGATATCACGCCGGCCGACCAAAGAGGCGCGGCCTTCGGTCTCCGTCAATCCCTCGACACCATCGGCGCGATCCTTGGGCCCCTGACAGCGATCGGTCTCATGGCCTTTTTCCACGACGACATCCGCACTGTGTTGTGGTTTGCCGTCGTGCCTGCGGTGATCTCCGTTACCGTGCTGATATTCGGGGTCAAAGAACAGGCTCTCCCGCGGCAAGAGGCTCGCGCCCTGCTCAGGCTTCCCGAAATCGCGCGGCTTGGGCGTCGCTATTGGTTTGTTGTTGCCGCGGGAACCGTGTTTACGCTGGCGCGGTTCAGCGAGGCGTTTCTCGTCATCCGCGCGCAACAAGGCGGCTTGGCGGTCACTTGGGCTCCAGTGGTGATCGCCGTGATGAGTCTCGTTTTCGCGGTGAGCGCCTATCCGGCCGGGCGCTTGCAGGACAAGGCTGGGGCGCGGCCACTCCTGATCCTCGGGCTCGTTGCCCTGATCGTGGCCGATCTCCTCCTCGGTTTCGGGCAATCGCTCGCCGCTCTCTTCCTTGGCATCGGCCTGTGGGGGCTGCACATGGGCCTCACCCAAGGCGTGCTCTCGGCGCTCATCGCGGCGATGGCGCCAGAGCATTTGCGCGGCACCGCCTTCGGCCTCTTCGGTCTCATCACTGGGCTTGCCGCCCTGGGTGCGAGCGTGCTGGCCGGAGCCCTGTGGGACGTGATCGGCTCGGCAGCGACCTTCGCCGCAGGGGCGAGCTTTGCCGCCATTGCGCTCCTCGCCTTTCTGTTTCTTGGAGAGTCAAGGAAGGAAAGCTAAAAGGGTCCATGATCAAAACTGTCCGCTTCCGCAAGATGAACGGCCTCGGCAACGACTTCGTCGTGCTTGACGCGCGCGCCCGCCCGCTTGCGCTTAAGGCAGAGGAGGTTGCGGCCATCGCCGACCGGAAGCGCGGTATTGGCTGCGACCAGGTGATTGCGCTCGAGCCCTCCATACACGCCGACACCTTCATGCGCATCTGGAATGCCGACGGCGGCGAGGTGGGCGCGTGCGGCAATGCCGCGCGGTGCGTGGCGGCGCTCCTGGTCGCTGAGCGCGGCTCTCCTCACGTGATGATCGAGACTGAGAGCCGGCTACTTCAGGCGACGCTGAACAAGGATAGCAGCGTCACTATCGATATGGGCTCGCCCCGCTTCAATTGGGACGAAATTCCGCTTGCCGAGCGGTTCGCCGATACGAACCGGATCCCGCTCCCCGCCGGGACCATTGGCAACCTGGAGCCGAGCGCATTCTCCGCGGTCAATGTCGGCAATCCCCACTGCATCTTTTTCGTCGATAATGTGGAGGCGCACGACCTCGCCCGGTACGGCCCGCTGCTCGAGCACCATCCGCTGTTTCCCGAGCGCGCCAATATCTCGCTTGCACAGGTGACGGGTCCTGGCTCCTTGCACCTGCGCACCTGGGAGCGCGGTGCCGGGCTGACGCGGGCTTGCGGCACTGCGGCTTGCGCCGCCGCCGTGGCTGCCGTGCGGCGAGGGCTGACGGGGCGAAAGGTTAGGGTGACGTTGCCTGGAGGCGACCTGGTCATCGACTGGCGCGAGAGCGACGACCATATCTTGATGACGGGCCCGTTCGCCCTCGACTATGAAGGCACCTTGCCACCGGAGCTCTCTCCCTCCCTCTGAAAGGGGGAGGGCCGGGATGGGGGTCGACAAGCGGTACCTTCGATTAGGTTCATTCTTGTCGATCATCGCACTGACCCCCACCCGACGCTAAAGCGCCGCCCTCCCCCTTTCAGGGTGAGGGATGCTAGGCTCTGCAAAATCGCAAGTTCGTGTTAGAAGCCGCCACATGTCGGATATCGAAATCATCACCTTCGGCTGCAGGCTCAACGCCTATGAGTCGGAGGTCATGCGCAAGCATGCCGCCAACGCCGGCCTTGGTGCTGCGGTGATCGTCAACACTTGCGCGGTCACGCAGGAAAGTGTGCGCCAGGCGCGGCAGGCCATCCGCAAGGCGCGCAGAGAAAATCCGGAAGCTAAGATCGTCGTCACCGGCTGCGCCGCCCAGATCGACCCGTCCGGCTTCTCGGCAATGTCCGAGGTGGATCACGTCATGGGTAATCAGGAGAAGACGCAACCCGCGACCTTCCGAGGCCTCGTCTGCGACGACACCGAGCGGGTCAAGGTCAACGACATCATGTCGGTGAAGGAGACCGCCGGCCATCTCATCGAGGGCTTCGGCGGGCAAGCCCGCGCCTACGTGCAGATCCAGAACGGCTGCGACCATCGCTGTACCTTCTGCATCATTCCTTTCGGCCGCGGGCCGTCGCGCTCAGTGCCGGCGGGAGAGGTGGTGGCGCAGGTGCGGACGCTGGTCGCCAACGGCTATGCCGAGATCGTGCTGACCGGCGTCGACATCACCGCCTATGGCACCGACCTTCCCGGTGATCTGACGCTTGGCAAGCTGGTGACCAAGGTTCTGAAGCTTGTGCCTGAGCTCAAGCGCTTGCGCCTCTCTTCCATTGATTCAGTGGAGGCCGACGAGGCGCTGCTCAGGACAATCGCCGAAGAGGAGCGGCTGATGCCGCATCTCCATCTGTCGCTGCAGGCTGGCGATGACCTCACGCTCAAGCGCATGAAGCGGCGCCATTCGCGCGCGCATGCGGTGCGCTTTTGCGAGCAGGTGCGCAAGCTTCGCCCCGACATCGTGTTCGGCGCCGATTTGATTGCCGGCTTCCCCACCGAAAGCGACGCCATGTTCGCTCGCTCGCTGTCGTTGATCGACGATTGTGGCCTCACCTTCCTGCACGTCTTTCCCTTCTCGGCGCGGCCCGGGACGCCGGCCGCGCGCATGCCGCTGCTCAACGGCGCGGTGATCGCGAAGCGCGCCGTTGAGCTGCGTGAAAAGGGCTTCGAGGCGTTGCGGCGACATCTTGTGAATGCGAAGGGCCGCCATATTCAGGTGCTCATGGAGAGCGCTGGCCGAGGTCGCGCCGGCGACTTCACGCCGGTAAAGATTGAGGCGTCCGCGACTGGAACCAAGGTGATCGAGGCCGTGGTCAGCGGTCATGACGGCAGCGCGCTGATCGCAAGGATGCGGGCGTGAGCGGCAGCAACAAGAAGCCAGAGGACGCCGCCGCGGAGACCACGCCGCAGAAGAAGGGCTGGTTCGCGCGGCTTGGCCAGGGGTTGGCTCGAACCTCCACGGCGCTCAGCGACAATCTCACCTCGGTGTTGAGCCGGAGGAAGCTCGACGAAGAGACCTTGGACGAGCTCGAAGATGCGTTGATCAAGGCGGATCTCGGCGTGGCCATGGCCTCGCGCATCAGATCGGCGCTCGCATCGACCCGCCACGACCGCGGGCTCTCGCCACAAGGCTTGCGCGAGCTGCTGGCGGGCGAGGTGACCAAAGTTCTCACCCCCGTGGCCAAGCCCTTCGCGATCGACAAAAGGGCCCATCCCCATGTGATCCTGCTCGTCGGCGTGAACGGCACGGGAAAGACCACCACCGCGGCCAAGATGGCGCATCAGTTCATGCGCGATGGCTCGACCGTGATGCTCGCCGCCGCCGACACTTTCCGTGCCGCCGCCATTGATCAGCTCAAGGTATGGGGCACGCGCGTCGGCGCCGAGGTGGTGGCCAAGGATGTCGGCGCCGATCCCGCCGGCGTAGCCTATGAGGCGTTGGAGCGCGCGAAAGCCGATCAGCGCGACGTGCTTATTATCGACACGGCGGGGCGATTGCAGAACAAGGCCGATCTCATGGCTGAGCTCGCCAAGATCGTTCGCGTGCTGAAGAAGCTCGATCCGTCAGCTCCGCACAGCGTGGTGCTCGTGCTCGACGCCACCACGGGGCAGAACGCGCTCCAACAGGTGCAGACCTTTCAGGAGATCGCTGGCGTCACGAGTCTGGTGGTGACCAAGCTCGATGGCACGGCGCGCGGCGGCATTCTCGCGGCAATCGCCGAGCGCTTTGGTTTGCCGGTGAATGCCATCGGCGTCGGCGAAGGAGTCGACGATTTGCAGGCCTTCGACGCCGAGGACTTCGCCCGTGCTATTGCCGGTCTGGACGCGAGCAATGCCGCAGCCGCCTGACGCAGCGCCGCGGGCGCAAACGCAAAGCGTCGAGTCGGGCGCGGCGCTCGCCGCCAAGCTTGCCATCGAGCTTGGGCCGCTTCTCGTGTTCTTCGGTGTCAATGTGGCCGCAGGCATCTATGCGGCGACGGCCGCCTTTATGGCGGTAACGCTGATCGCGCTTGCCGCAGCCTGGTGGCGCGACCACAAGCTGCCGGTGATGCTGCTCGTCAGCGGTGCCGTCGTGCTCGTATTCGGCACCCTCACCCTCTATCTCAGCGACGACACGTTCATCAAGCTCAAGCCGACCATCGTCTATCTCACCTTCTCCGCTTTCCTCGGTGTTGGCCTGTTGCTCAAGAGGCCGGTGCTCGAGCTCCTGCTCGGCTCGGTGTTCAATCTTACCGAGCCAGGCTGGCGCAAGCTCACGTTGCGCTGGGCCCTGTTCTTTATCGCCATGGCGGTGTTGAACGAGTTTGTTTGGCGCAATGTGTCGACCAATGCCTGGGTAAGCTTCAAGGCCTTCGGCTTCTTGCCGCTGACCTTCTTATTTGCGCTCGCGCAGATGCCGCTGATGCAGCGTTACGCCGAGGCCCCGGACAGCAAGGACACCGATTCCGAGCACCAGGGTGAGGGCTCTTCCTGAGAACGCCTAAAGATTAGGCACAAGCTTATTCTGCTTCTGATCTTGCGGACGGCGGGTTCCCATATCAATATCTTCCCCGCGCGATACTACGGGGGTCGTGGATAACGCCGGCAGATTTGAGGGTACGCCACCGTTTACCCAAAATCGCCTTCAATTCGCATTAAACTGTCAAAAAGAGTCATGTTACCGTCGTACGGGGCAACGCGGGGCACGTGCCTTGCGGGAATAGGCGGAGCGTCAAATGGCTGAAAAAAACACCAATCTACTGGAGCGTTCGGCGACGCATTTGATCCATCGCGCCGGGCAATGCGCCACGGATATTTTTCAGGCGGAAGCACGCGAAAGCGGCCTCACGCCGCGGCAATTTGCCGTGCTCATGACCATCGCCGAGGAGGAGGGGCTGACCCAGACCGATCTCGTGGACCGGACGGGGATCGATCGGTCCACCCTGGCCGACATCGTGGCGAGGCTGCTCATCCGCGGGCTCATTCATCGCCGGCGTGCCAAGGAGGAC
>DASZGQ010000001.1:0-11125 GCA_035938735.1 Methyloceanibacter sp. | reverse complement strand
TGCCCATACATAAAGCAAGCACGGTGCGAAAAACCGTTATGGCGCCTCGCTGCTTGAGCGAAAGATTTATGCGCTATCGCGCTTCGCGCTACTTGAGCGCTTGGTTATTTATCTGCGTTACCGCTTCGCTACTTGCGCGCTATGTGACCTCCATCGCCCAGAGGCGGCGCGCCTGGGGGATGCCGCGGAGCTCGTGCAGGCCGAGATCGGCGAGCGCGCAATGTGAGCGTCGCGCCACCTCATTGCTCACCACTACCGGCCGTTTCAGCATCTTCGCCATGTCGGCCGTGCGCGCGACCTCGTTCACCGCGCGCCCGAGCACGCCGAATTTGAGCCGCTCCAGCGTGCCGGCATTGCCGAACACCACATCGCCGAAATGCACCCCGATGCCGAACTCGATCGCGCTTCCCCGCGAGGTACCCTCGCGCTTCAGCGTGGCGAGCCGGTCGCGGGCGCCGGCGGCGGCGTCGAGCGCAAGCGCGCAGGCTTCCGCCCCGCCATTGTCGCCGGCGGGAAAGAAGGCGAGGATCGCGTCGCCGATGATGTCGAGCACCTGGCCGCCCTGCTCCATCACGGCGCCGGCGGCGCAATCGAAATAGGCGTTGAGCAGGTCGAGAAAGGCATCGACCGGGAGCTGATCGGCAAGGCCGGTCGAGTTGCGCAGATCGCTGTACCAGAGCGCGGCGGCGAGCCGCTCGCCATCGCCACGCTTGATGGAGCCTGCGAGGATGCGGCCGCCGACGAGGGGCCCGTGAAAGGTGTTGAGCGCGGCCTTGGTGATCTGGTCCTTGATGGCGAGCCGGAAGACGAGCGCGAGCGGGGTCAGCACCGCGCGCATGGCGGCGATGTCCGAAGGTGTGAAGCCTTGCGGCGACCGCGTCGACCATGAGGTGGCGATGCCGTCCAGCGACTGCGGGTGGAGCTCGGCGCCGCCGAAGGCCACGATCAGCGCGAGATAATCGGTGAAGCCTTTGGCTTTCAGCTGCATGAGCAGCGGGAAGCGCTCCGCGGCGGGATCGTGGTCGAGGCGAAGCCGCCATTCGCGCCGGCCCTCGTCGAGCATGACGTAGAAGGGGCTCAGCCGAAAATCGGAACCTTCCTGGTCGACGAGCGCAGCGTAGCTCACTTCCGCGCCTCCCTCGCGCGTCCAGGTGATGCTCATGCCGTCGAACAGCGGGTGCAGGATGCGGAAGCCGACATTCATGCGGTCGATGGGGACGCCCGAGGCGATGAGCCGCTGCATGGCGACCTCGACGAGGCTCGTGAGCGGCGCATCGGCAATGCCGGATTCGATGATCGACGCCGGGATGTCTGGCGTGTCTGGCAGGCTTGTCGGGTCGAACTTGTCCATAATGCCGGCCCTTATCAGAGCTTTGCATGGCGATTTGGGGGCGGGTTGCTAAGCGCTACGGCTTCGCCTTTGCGCGCGACTTAGCGGATTTCGGCTTGCCTACCTCCGGGTCTTCTTCGTCAGGCAGGTGCAGCTGATGCATCACCCGGTGGAACACCGGCGCGAGGATGAGCCCGGTGATGCCGACCAGCAGCAGCCCTGAATAGAGCGCGTAGAGGCCTTCAAACAGCTGGCTGCTCTCGTACCTGGGCGCGTTGTATGGCCCCATGCCGCCAAGGATCATGGCGGCATGACCGAAGGACGCCGTCCAGTCGAGCTCCTCGAAATGGTGATAGCCGAGCATGCCGGCAAAAAGTGAGATGAGCACCACCACGAGCGCGATCCCGACATTGATGGCGAGCCGACGGGCGAACCGCCAGCGCGGGGCGAGCGGTTCCCCGCGGCGCTCGAGCCGCGAGAACAGCCCGAGCCAATGGTCCGTCCTGGTCTTCGTCTCGGCCATGCACCCCTTTCTAACGCGCAACGGGATGATTTGGCGACTGGTCTCAGATGTGCCGCTGTGACCGATATTGGGTGCCTGTGCCTGCATGGACAGCGGCGTTTCCCCTCGGCAAGATCGCCTTAAAGCCCCTCCCCGCTGGCCGCTCAGGAGACTCCCCATGCAAGATCGCCCCAAGACCGTGCCAGATCTTTTCACGCCCATCGCACTCGGACCGCTCAGCCTTCCGAACCGCATCGTCATGGCGCCCCTGACGCGGAGCCGCCGCCCCCCGCAACGCGCCCACCCAGGTCTCAACGCGCTTTATTATGCGCAGCGCGCGAGCGCGGGGCTTATCATCGCCGAGGCGACGCAGATCATGCCCGAGGGCCAGGGCTATATCTCGACGCCCGGCATCCACAGCGCCGAGCAGATCGCCGGCTGGAGATGCGTGACGGGCGCAGGTCCACGTGTGCGGCGGCCGCATCGTGCTCCAGCTTTGGCATGTGGGGCGCATTTCGCATCAATCCTTCCAGCCTGGCGGCGCGTTGCCGGTGGCGCCCTCAGCGATTCGGCCAAACGGCCAAGCCTTCACCGCGCAGGGCTTCGAGCCGATCCCGACCCTGCGCGTGCTCCACATCGCCGAGATCCCAGGCATTGTCGCGCAAAATGCACAAGCGGCCCGGAATGCGCTCGTCGCCGGCTTCGACGGCGTCGAGGTGCAAGCCGCCAACGGCTACCTAATCAATCGAGAACCGCGGCAGGTTCCTGCTCGAGGTGGTCGACGCGGTCACCGCGGCCGTGGGCGTCGAGCGCACGGGGGTGCATCTCGCCGCAGAACGGCCAGAACGAAATCGCCGACAGCGATCCGCAAAGCCTGATCAATCACGTGGCATCTGCCCTGGCAAAGGCCTGCCCTATCTCCATGTGATCGAGGGCGACACCGGCGGCACCCCCGTCCCGCCCTTCGACTATCTTGCGATCAAGCGTCTGTTCGGCGGACCCGTCATCGCCAATAATGGCTTCGACAAAGAGCGCGCCAACGAGGCGATTGAACAAGGCCGCGCCGATCTGGTCGCCTTCGGCAAGCCCTTCATCGGCAACCCGGACCTCGTGACCAGGCTCTATCTCAACGCGCCGCTCGCGCCGGTCAATCGCGAGACGCTCTATGGTGGCGCCGAGCAGGGCTACACTGACTATCCAACATTGCGCGCGGTTGGCGCCGCACCTCTGCTACGGCGACGCGGAACGCGCCTGGGGATGATTGTTCCGGCCCAGCGCCCGCCGTCAGTCGCGGCTTTCAAGGCGGCTGCGCAGCTCTGCATGAATGACTTTCCCGTCGGCGTTGCGGGGCAAACTGGAGACAAAGACAAACTTGCGTGGTTCCGGGTCAAGGCGCGCGGCAGTGAGCAATAAGCGCAGTTTCGGTCAAATCGGTCGAGGGGACCACAAAGGCCGCGATCTCCTCGCCTTCCGGCACTCCACATTGGCGCCAACGCGACTGATGAGGTCGGAGGTGCGTGCGAAGAGACGCAAGAAACCGTCGCTCAAGGCGCCGATATCGCCGGGATACGCGCACCCTGCCTTGAGCTGTCGCCTGCCGTTCGCTCGCTTTGGCCGCTTTGGGATTCTTCGCTCGCCACCGGGAATAAAGGCAAAGGATCGCGAGGGAACCCGGCTTGGCTCGACAAGTCGAGGCGCGCGGCGCGCTCCGCGATAGCCTGCGTGCGGGCCTGGCAGAGGACGTGCCGTCCAGCGCATGGCAAGTGTCGGCGGACTTCCCGAGCGCAAGAGCACAGCCTGGCGCTCCCTGGGGGCGCGGTGCTCGGCGGCGCGCTGAGCTTCGGCGCCTTGCACGAGCAAGGCCTCGACGATTGCGAGCCAAATCGTGTCCGCGCATATCCGCGCGCTGATGGCACCGCAGTCCATCGACGTACCGTCTTCCGATCGCCACACCGTCAAGCCTTGGTTCGCCGGCAAGCTTGCCTTCGCGCCAAAGGTTGTCGAGCTTTCGGCGCAAGGCTTTCCATTGGTAGGAGCAAGGATCGACGTCATCGGGTTAGAGCCGGTCGCCTCGCTCGTCTACTCGAACGGAAAGCATCTGATCAGCGTGATGGAGATGCCGAGCACGCGCGCGCGCTGGCCGCACCGCTCGAGCTAGATGACGAACGGGGATATGTCACCCTTTCCTGGAGCGATGGGAAGGTCATTGGGCCGTTTCCGACGCTGCAGCCGACGAACTCAAAACCTTCGTCAGCCTGTTTCAAGCGGCGGCCGAGTCCTGAACTCGCTCGGCGGGCTTCCGTACGGCGAGCAGGGCTACACCGACTGCCCAGGGCGCTGGCTGCGTACCTCGCCCTTGTGAGGTCCGGGGGCGCCGTAGCCACTCGTGGGGAAGGCGACGCCGGGTGGGGGGCTGCATCACCCCACCCGCCGCGCCTGCACCGCGGCACCCTCCCCGTCGACGGGGAGGGGTGACGACGGAATTGCTGAGCGACGGAAACTAATTGTCGAGAAAGCTTCTTAGTTTTCTCGACCGAGACGGATGTTTGAGTTTTCTCAGCGCCTTGGCTTCGATCTGGCGGATGCGCTCGCGGGTGACGCTGAATTGCTGACCGACCTCTTCCAGTGTGTGGTCGGTGTTCATGCCGATGCCAAGGCGCATGCGGAGCACGCGCTACTCGCGCGGCGACAGCGAAGCGAGCACCCTCGTGGTGGTCTCGCGCAAATTGGACTGGATGGCGGCGTCGATGGGCAGCACCGCGTTCTTGTCCTCGATGAAATCGCCGAGATAAGAATCGTCCTCATCGCCGATCGGCGTCTCGAGGCTGATCGGCTCCTTGGCGATCTTGAGAACTTTGCGCACCTTCTCGAGCGGCATGGCGAGCTTCTCGGAGAGCTCCTCCGGCGTCGGCTCGCGACCGATCTCATGCAGCATTTGGCGCGACGTGCGCACGATCTTGTTGATGGTCTCGATCATATGCACCGGGATGCGGATGGTTCTTGCTTGATCGGCAATGCTGCGGGTGATCGCCTGCCTAATCCACCAGGTGGCGTAGGTGGAGAATTTGTAGCCGCGGCGGTACTCGAATTTGTCCACCGCCTTCATCAGCCCAATATTGCCTTCCTGAATCAAATCAAGGAACTGCAAGCCCCGGTTCGTGTATTTCTTGGCGATGGAAATGACGAGGCGCAGATTGGCCTCCACCATCTCCTTCTTGGCCTGGCGCGCCTCGCGCTCGCCCTTCTGCACGATGTGCACGATGCGGCGGAACTCGCTGATCTGCAGCCCGGTCTCGGCGGCGAGATTGTGAATCTCGGTGCGGATCTCCTTGATCAGCCCGCGCTCGTCGTGCACGAAATCCGCCCAGCCCCTTTTCTTCAGGCGGCCGACGCGGCGGAGCCAGTTGGGGTCGAGCTCGTTCGTCTGATATTCGTCGAGGAAGTCCTCGCGCTTCACGCCATAGCTCTCGGCCAGACGCAGTAGGCGCCCCTCGTAGCCGAGCAGCTTCTTGTTGATGTCGTAGAGGGTCTCGACCAGGGACTCGATGCGGTTGGCGTTGAGCGACAGCGACTTGATCTCGGCGACGATTTCGTCCTTCAGGACCTTGTAGCGCTTCTCCTGGCCTGAGGAGAGCGTGTCGTTGCGGAGCGCACGTTCGACCTCCTGGTCTTGCAGCTTGCGCAGCTTCTTGTAGTTGGTGGCGACGAGGTCGAAGGTCTCGAGCACCTTGGGCTTGAGCTCTGCCTCCATGGCGGCGAGCGAAAGCGAATTTTCGAGATCGTCCTCCTCATCGTCGAATTCTTCCTGCGCAACGCGCTCGCCATCCTCCTCGTCACCGCGTTGGGCCGGCTGCGCAGCATGCGCATTCTGGCCATTGGCGCCATGGGCGTGGCCGTCGCCGTTCATGCCCCCTGGCAGCGGCTGCGACGGCGCCGGCTTGGCGTCAGGGCCCTGATAGGTGGCTTCCAGATCGATGATGTCGCGGAGCAGAATCTTGCCTTCGTTCAGCTCGTCGCGCCAGATGATGATGGCCTGGAAGGTGAGCGGGCTTTCGCACAGGCCCGCGATCATGGCTTCGCGGCCGGCCTCGATGCGCTTGGCGATGGCGATCTCGCCCTCGCGGGAGAGAAGCTCGACCGAGCCCATTTCGCGCAAATACATGCGCACCGGATCGTCCGTGCGCTCGGCGGGCTCGGCCTTGGTCTCGGCCTTGGCGATGGGGGTAACGGTGGCGATCGGGCGCGGTGCGGCTTCCGCGTTGGCGCCCTCCTCCGTGCTCTCCTCCGCCTCATCGGTGTCGATGACGTTGATGCCCATGTCGGAGAGCATGGACATGGTGTCCTCGATTTGCTCGGAAGAGACTTCCTCCGAGGGGAGCACCTCGTTCAGCTCGTCATAGGTTACGAAACCGCGGGCCTTCGCCGTCTTGATCAGCTTCTTGACCGCGGCATCCGACATGTCGAGCACGGGACCGTCCGGAGCTTCCGTCTGAGGCTGCTCCTGATCCTCTGCTTCAGCTGTCTTGGTTGCCATTCATTGTACTCCGATGCGCTCTCCGTCGCGGATGAGCGCGAGGTCGAGGCGCGGCCATCTGGTGAGGCGGCGCCCTTTCGCGAAACACTTTCAGCGATTAGCGGTGATCACCGTTAATCGACGATTAAACATGACCTGGCCCTGGGCTCGCCGCCAGCATCGCTAAGACTGACTGCTCGAGCCTTGGCCGACTTCGTTCTCCCCAATCAAGCTCGCCCAATCTTGGGCAGAAGGATTGGAACTCAACGTTCCGGACCGAATGTCTTGCGCGGGCATCCGCCCGCTACGATTGCCCGGGGCGAGACGCCCACCGAGCGAACGCAACGCTGGCCGGCGAATGGCCTTACCACCAATGCCTGATGGAAGCGCGCCGGCCCCCGATCCGAGGACCCCTCGCGGCGCTCCCCTTGCCGATCAAGTTCCTGGCATGCAATTGGCGAGAGGAAGCCCCCCTGTCAAGCCCGCAAAGCCTTTCAAAAGCACAATTTTTGGCCATGGCGGCCGTCACACGTTCGCTTCCCGTTCCTATGCAATAAGGGTGCCGTTTGTCGGTGTCTTAGCGATGGTCGGCACGCCGGTCCGGACGCCGCCCGCGCTGTGCCCCGATATTCTCGGATTTAAGCTTGGCGACGGTCTCCCGAAACCTCTTGGCGCTGTCGCGGTCGCTGGCATCGTCGACGGCATGGCGGAGGCCCGCATTGGCCACCTGCTGCTGCAACTGGGTGAATTGCTCGTAATCGGCCTCCGACAGATTCGAGAGGTCCAGCGCTTGCTCCTGCACCTCCTGGTCGAGGCTCTTGAGCGTGGTCCAGCGATAGAGCAGCTCGGCGAAATGCTCTTCGACTTCGCCCGCAGGGGTCTCAGGCTGAAGAAAGGCGATGCGCCTGAAGGCGCTTGACCGCTCGAGCGTATCGAACAGCCGCGCATGGCTGCTCCTGAGCACTAGCGCGGCGAGGTGCTCGCGCGTGATGCCATGGTTTCGGAAGATCGCCTCGGCGAGCAAGCTAAGAAGCTCGGCGAGCTGTTTCTGCCGGATGTCGACATGCGCCACCTCTTCAGCGAAATGATCGAGCAGCGAGGGGTGATGGGCGAGTGCCAAGATGATGGTGATGGCGAAGCCATGGGCGGAAGGTAGCGGCCTAGTGCCGCTTCTTCCTTGGGTAGGAGCAGGCGACGCCTTCGTTGAAGCAGTGCTGCGCTTCCCCAGATCGCGCCACAGCGCAAAGAGCCTTGACTTGATGTCGCGGCGGTAGTGATCGCGCACCCGCGTGTTGGCGATGGTGGCAAGCAACTGCTCCAGCCGCTCTTCAAGCGCAGCACGACGCTCCGGCGTATCGAGATTGTGGCCCGCGCATTCCCGCTGCCACAGAATATCGATGAGCGGCCGCGCCTCGGCAAGACAGCGGGAGAGAGCGCCAGCCCCTTCGTTGCGCACGAAATCGTCGGGGTCCGAGCCTTGCGGCAAAAACGCGAAGCGGTAGGAATGGCCTTCGCGCAAGACCGGGAGCATGCGGTCGATGGCGCGCGCAGCGGCCGCTTCCCCTGCACGGTCGCCGTCGAAACAGATGATCGGCTCGGGCGCAAGCTGCCAGAGCTGATCCATCTGGCGCTCGGTGAAGGCGGTGCCGAGCGTTGCCACCACATGCTGGAAGCCAGCCTGGTGCAGCGCGATCACATCCATATAGCCTTCAACCACGATCAGTTCGCCCTTGTCGAAGGCGGGCCCTCGGGCGCGGGCGAAGTTGAAGACAGTCGAACCCTTGTCGAAGAGCTTGGTCTCGGGCGAGTTCAGATATTTCGGCTCGGTCGCGGCGTCGAGCGCACGAGCGCCGAAGGCGATGATGCGTCCCCGCACATTGACGATGGGGATGGTGAGCCGATTGCGGAAGCGATCGTAGGTGCTGCGGCCGTCGTCGGGCTTCACCAAGAGGCCAGGGTCGAGCAACTGAGTTTCGCTGAATCCACGTTTGATGAGTGCAGCTTTGAGCGCGTCCTTCGCGTTCGGTGCGAAGCCAATACGGAAGTCCTTTATCGTCGCCGACGTGAGCCCACGCCGCTCGGCGTAAGCCAACGCCTCGCGGCCGTCCCGTGTCCCGAGTTGCTCTTCAAAGAAGACGCTCGCCGCTTCCAGCGCATCGAACAGGCCCAAGCGCTCCTTGGCGGCGCGCTCGAATAGCGGGTCTGGCTTCGGCAGCGGGAGCCCAGCATCGCCGGCGAGCTTCTCTACCGCTTCGGGGAAGCTCAGGCCTTCCGTTTCCATGACGAAGCCAAAGATGTCGCCATGCTTGCCGCTAGAGAAGCAGTGATAGAAGCCCTTCTGGTCGCTGACCGTGAAGGACGGAGTCTTCTCCTGATTGAAGGGGCTTAAGCCGACCAACTCACGCCCGCGGCGCTTCAGCGGCACGCGGCGCGAGACCACGGCCGAGACCGGCAGCCGCGCCCTGATTTCATCGAGAAACGAATCGGAAAATTTCATCGAAAGCAGTGGGCCCGTACCAAAGGGCTAGGACCACTAGCTTTTGCGGTCCATCACCACAATTCACCGTATCCAACAAATAACTGTATCGAACAAATAGGGAACGTTAGCCAGAGTGTCCAGCGACGCCCTATGGAAAACGAACCGGGTGGAACGGTCTGCCCACTCCACCCGGTCGTCAGCCCATGCCGGGTCACCTCAGGGAAAGCGCCGGCGGAGATGTTGGCCTGAACTAATTCGCCTTCGTCGTGGCGCTGGTGTTGATGAGTTCGGCAGGGCCGCTCAGCGCCAGGGTCGCGGCGTTCTCTCCGCAGCGGAGATCGACCGACTTCTGCCCGGCGGCGTCGAGATGAAATGATTCGCCAGGCCAGAGATTGATCCGCACGCGCGCGGACGAGTACGGCGCGTCGGCCGGCGCCACGTCGAACACCACTGCGTTGATGGAGCACCGGCCACTATCCGGCACATAGAAGGCGATGAGGCGCTTGTTGCCGACCGTGGCAAGGATCGGCTCGTTGGGCCCGACTGGTCCAAGATGGGTCGTTCGCTCCTCACCGCTGACTGGGTTGTTGGCGGCAGCCAGACCGACAAGGGACAGGGCAGCGGCGGCGGTTAAGAGCTTTAGGCGGGTACGTGGGGTCATTTTTGGCCTCCTATTGAAGTTTGATGCGCGCATGAACGAATCACGTGCTGCAATGCAAACTTTCTTATTGCAGTGCAGTGATGAAACTATGGTGCAGCGCAAGGCAAAAGGCCGCGTGGCCGGCTGCCGCAGGATTTTTCCGAACGCGCGATTTGGATTTCAGATGATGAGCGAGCGGCGATACGTCGTTGGCGTCGCATCGGCGGAAGTCGGTATCTAGTTTCTTGCTCCCTATCCAACCAAAGAATCTGTCATGGCCGGGCGTAGTCCCGGCCGTGACGAACTGAAGAATGACGAGGAGGACTAGCCGAGCTTGGCCTTCACGAGCGCGCTTGCTTTGGCGAAGTCCATCTGGCCGGCATAGCGCGCTTTTAGCACCGCCATCACCTTCCCCATGTGCTTGACACTCGCGGCGCCGGTCTCTGCAATCGCTTCGCTTATGGCTTTCTGCGTGTCGGATTCGGAAAGTTGTACGGGGAGGTACTCGCGGATGATGGCGATCTCCTCAGCCTCCTGCTTGGCGAGCTCGCCGCGGCCTGCGTCGGCATAGATCTTCTCAGACTCTTCCCGCTGCTTGATCATCTTGGCGAAAAGCTCGAGCAGCTCGGCGTCGGTCGCTTCACCTTTGCCGAGCCCACGCGCGGCGATGTCGCGATCCTTGATGGCGGCAGCGACCAGCCTCAGCGTCGAGATACGGCGCTTGTCTTGGGCTTTGGTCGCAGCTTTGAGTGCGGCGGTGATGGTCTCGCGCATGGGGTGATCGCAAGTGAATCCAGGAAGAAGTTTCCAAGGTAATTGAGTGAGTTGGTGCAAGCAAGGGATTTTGTGCCGATAACTCTTTGTTTTAACATGTAAATATTTCACGCGCCAACTTGACCCAGCGGAACGCGTAACGTAAGAGGTGAGCTCGTTGGACGCGTGGCAGAAGCGTCGGTCTTTTGACGCCGCAAGACGTGCACCCGACTTCAGGCCCTGCCGCCCCGGCTCAGGCGGCAACAACGAGAGCCGATGAACGACAATCTCGATATGCCGGCCCCGGAGGCCTTGGACACGCGCGCGCGGGCGACAGACGCCTGGGGCGACGAGCGGGCGACGGCGCTGCTCGTGCTTGCCGACGGCACGGTCATCGAGGGCAAAGGCGCGGGCGCGGCTGGCACCGCCGTGGGCGAGGTCTGCTTCAACACCTCCATGACCGGCTATCAGGAGATCTTGACCGACCCATCCTACGCCGGGCAGATCATCACCTTCACCTTCCCCCATATCGGCAATGTCGGCACCAACAATGAGGACATCGAGACGGCGAGTCTTGCGGCAGCCTCCGGCGTGCGCGGCTGCGTGCTCCGCGCGCCGATCACCCGCGCCTCCAACTACCGCGCGGCTCAGGAATTCGATGATTGGCTGAAAGCCCGCGGCATCATCGCCATCACCCGCGTCGATACCCGCGCGCTCACGGCGCTGATCCGCGAGAAGGGTATGCCAAACGCAGTGATCGCGCATGCGCCCAACGGCAAGTTCGATCTTGCCGCGCTGAAGCGCGAGGCTGCAGCCTTCCCAGGCATGGTCGGGCTCGACCTCGCCAAAGACGTGACCAGCGGCCAGAGCTATGGCTGGGACGAGACGGAGTGGCGCTGGAACGAAGG